>JAEZGC010000043.1 GCA_023437345.1 Actinomycetes bacterium | reverse complement strand
ATCTCTACGCTCGGCGCGATCCGGGCCTGGGCGAGGTCGCGGTGCTCGAGCAGGGTTGCGTCCACCAGCCGGCCGTCGGCGAGGTGGACGGTGAACTGGTCCCCGCTGGTCTCCTCGACGTCGAGGGTGTGGACCGTGTCGTTGATCTTTATCGTGTAGCGGCGCATCTCACGTGCCTCGTGTCCAGGATTGCTGCTGGTGGCCCCGTCCGATGCTCACCCAGCGGTTGGCGAACAGGTGGCTGCCCGGCTCGTGGGCACGCATCGCCGGGGCTGCCTGCTGCCGGCGCACCCGGGCGTGGGTGAGCACCGCGATGGTGATCGCCGCGAGCTCGTCGGGGCTGAGCTCGCCGGCGGCCTGCGGCGCGGTAGCGTCCGGCGGGTTCCCCGAGCCGGAGGTGGGCTCGCCGGGAAGCTCCGCCGTCCGCCGGCCGCGCTGGTCGGTCCACCCGATCAGCTTCAGCGCCAGCATGAGCAGCACAAGCAGGCCGAACACGGTGCCCATGCCGAGCGCCGTCAGCCACAGCCCGAATCCGAGGTCGCCCATGGCTAGACCGGGAACAGGCCGTGCTTCTTGGGGATGGTGGACTGCACCTTGGTGCGTAGCACCTCCAGCGCCCGGATCAGCCGTACCCGGGTCTCCCGCGGCTCGATCACCTCGTCGATCTGGCCGACATCGGCGGCATGGTAGGGGTTGAAGAACTTCTGCCGGTACTCCTCGATGAACGCCTGCTCGGCCGCCGCAGGGTCGTCGGCGGTCGCCAGCGCCCGTCGGTTGAGCAGCCGGGAGGCCCCCTCGGCGCCCATCACAGCTATCTGCGCCGTCGGCCACGCGAAAGCTATGTCGTTGCCCAGCTGCTTGGAGCTCATCGCGACGTACGACCCGCCGATCGCCTTGCGGGTGACCACCGAGATCTTGGGGACGGTGGCCTGGGCGTAGGCGTAGATCACCTTCGCCCCGTGCCGGATCACGCCGGCGTACTCCTGCTCGACCCCGGGCAGATAGCCCGGGCAGTCGACGAAGGTGATCACCGGAATGTTGTAGGCGTCGCAGAGCCTGACGAACCTGGCGATCTTGTCGCTGGAGTCGATGTCGAGCGCCCCGGACAGGTAGGCGGGCTGGTTGCCGACCAGGCCCACCGAGTGGCCGTCCAGCCGGGCGAAGCCGGTGATCACGTTGCGCGCGTAGCCCTGGGAGACCTCCAGCAGGCTGTCCCGGTCGACGACCAGCTCCAGCAGCCGGCGCATGTCATAGGGCAGGTGGTCGTCGCCGGGGACAATCGAGTTGAGCTCGTCCTCGAGCCGGAACGGGTCGTCGTAGGGGGTCAGCTGGGGGGCGTCCTCGGTGTGGTTCTGCGGCAGGTAGCTGAGCAGCAGCTTGGCCAGCGAGAGCGCGGCCTGGTCGGTCTCGACCTCGAAGTGGGCGACGCCGCTGCGCGAGTTGTGAACCCACGCGCCGCCGAGGTCCTCAGTGGTGACCTCCTCGCCGGTGACAGCCTTGATGATCTCGGGGCCGGTCAGGAACATGTTCGACGTGGTGTCGACCATGATCACGAAGTCGGTCAGCGCCGGGGAGTAGACGGCACCCCCGGCGCACGGCCCCATGATCAGCGACAGCTGCGGGACCACCCCGGACGCGCGGACATTGCGGAAGAACACCTCGCCGTACGCCGCCAGCGACTTGATGCCCTCCTGCACCCGGGCGCCGCCGGAGTCGTTGAGCCCGATGATCGGGATGCCGGCCTCCATCGCCAGGTCGAGGATCCGGCTGATCTTGTGCGACTGGACCTCGGAGAACGAGCCGCCCAGCACCGTGAAGTCCTGCGCGTAGACCGCCACCCGGCGGCCCTGCACCTTGCCGAAGCCGGTGATCACACCGTCGCCGGGGAACCGCTTGTCGGCCATCCCGAAGTCGGTGTTCTGGTGGGTGGCCAGGGCGCCGAGTTCCTGGAAGGAGCCCTCGTCGAGCAGGATCGACAGCCGCTCCCTTGCGGTCAGCTGGCCGCGGGCGTGCTGGGCATCGACCCGTTCCTTGCCGCCGCCGGCGAGCGCCTGCTCCCGCTTGCTCCTCAGACCAGCCAGCCGGTCAGACATCAGTCCGCCTCCGTCCTGTCCGCTCCCAGCGGCCCCGCGGCGTCCGATGCCCGACCGGGGTCGTTCAGCAACAGCACAACCACTGTCTCACGCACGGGTGCGCGGCGACGGTAAAGCCCTCGACTGGTGAGTTGCCGTCAGGCCGGCCGCAACCTCAGGCGGGCACCGGCTTGGCGCGGCCCCGCAGCAGGGCTGCGACACCGGCCGCCACGAAGGCCGCGATCGCCACCAGGGCAGCGATCCCGACCACCGGGTAGGCGCCGGCGAAGCCGTCAGGTGAGGTGTGCTTGAGCCAGATGCCGAAGAAGGCCCAGATCAGGACGAGGCCGTAGGCGACGTCGCGGTCCCGCAGGATCACCGCCGAGCCGATCAGCGCGCCGACCGCCAGGATCACCACCGCCCAGTTCGCCTCACTGATGCCGAACCGGTCCCACCCGATGCTCACCAGCCACACGGTGGTGTTGGCGATCGTGGCGACGGTGATCCAGCCGAAGTACACGCTGAACGGCAGCCGCAGCAGCACGGCGTCGCGCCCGGTCGGCCTGGCCGCGATGATCGTCCGGGTGATCAGGATGAGCAGCACGAGGATCGAAATGATCAGCAGCGTCGACACCAGGATCCAGTCGTAGTGCCACGACACGATCCATCCGGCGTTGGCCAGCGACGACAGTGAGAACAGGACGCCGACCCGCTCCAGGAGGGCGACCCTGCCGGTGGCGTCGCCGGAGCCGGCCGGGGGCTGGAAGAGACCGAGCTGGTACAGCACGTGGGCACCGAGCAGCAGGTAGATGACGCCCCAGATGGCGAAAGTGATAGCCGTCGGGGCGAACAGGTTCGGGTAGGCGTCGGAGACCGCACCGGTGGTGCGTCCGTTCAGCGGGAGGGTGTTGGCCAGCGCGTTGACCGCGATCATCACCAGGTAGGTGACGACCACGAGCGCCTTCACCGCGGGCCTGGCAGTTGCTGCGTTCACGACGGGGTTCCTTTCGGAAGGGTTGGGGAGGTCAGGAAACGGGGTGTCCGGGGTCACCGGCGGACGCCGTCCGGGCGGGCGCCGGGTCCGGCGCCGTCGGACGGCCCGGCCGCGGGATCAGGACCGGGGTCTGCGCCTTGTAGGCCTCGTAGTCGGCCTGGCCGCCCCACTTGGCGTCCGCCTTGCGCTCCAGCAGGGGGACGCCGCTCACCCGGGTCAGCAGGACGATCACGAAGAGCGGGGAGAGCAGTGCCACCCACTGCCAGCCCTGCAGGACGGGCAGCGCGACGATCGCGACCCCGATCCACAGCAGGATCTCGCCGAAGTAGTTGGGGTGGCGCGACAGCGCCCACAGCCCGGTGGAGATGAAGCGGCCCTTGTTGGCCGGATCGGCGTTGAATCGGCTCTTCTGACGGTCGGCCACCACCTCGATGCCGAATCCCGCCAGCCACACCAGCAGGCCGGCGACCGCGAACCCGTCGAACCCGACCCGGTTGGCGGTGGTGATGGTCACCCACGCCGCAGCGGCGGTCAGCGTGATCCACAGCCCCTGCAGCGTCCACACGTTGAGGAAGCGCAGCAGCGACGGCTTGAGGTCGTCGAACCTGTCGTCGCGACCGGCCCTGGTGACCCTGCGGAACAGGAAGGTGCCCAGCCGTAGTGCCCAGACGATCACCATCGCCCCGACCAGCAGGGCCCGGGCGTCGAGGTTGGGGGTGACCAGCAGGAGCAGCACGGTGATCGTGGTGTAGGTGAGGCTGCCGGTCAGGTCGAAGAATCGCTCGGTCTGGGCCCGGAAGGAGGGGACGAAGACCACCCACTGGACCAGGTAGGCGCCGGCGACGGCTAGCAGGAACACCGGGACGCCGCCCAGCGTGGCGCCGCCCTGGCTGCCGGCCAGGGCGATCAGCGCCCCCAGCAGAACCACCGCCGGCAGGACGAGGGCGGCGGTGCGTTCGGCTGTCTTCATGACTGTCCTTTCGGTGGTTACTGGTCGGTGCCGTGTCGAGACCAGTATTAGTCAAATCAGTTTGAATATCAAATCCAGTTGTGTAAGCTGGGGTCACCGACCACAGGAGGACTCGTGCCCGCCCAGCAGTTCCACCCCGGCGCCTTCGCGCTGCAGGTGATGATCGACCTGTCGAACGAGATCGAGCGCGAGCTGGCTCGGCTGCTGGAGTTGCACCTCACCGACTACCGGGCGCTGTCGGCGCTCTCCACGCTCTCGATGGCTGGGCCGGTCACCGTGGGCGGGCTCGCCGACCAGCTCGGTGCCAGCCGGGCCACCACCACCGCCGTCGTCAACCGCCTGGAGCGCAGCGGCTACATCGAGCGGGAGCGCACCGAGCAGGACCGCCGCCTGGTGCACGTCCGGCTGACCAACGCGGCCACCCGGCGCGTGATGGAGCTGATGACGCCGCTGATGGTCGAGGTCAGCGACCACCTGTGGTCACTTCCGCCCGGCGACCAGCAGAGCGTCACCGACTTCCTGGGCGTCGTCCACCGGGTGCTGCGCGAGCGCGTGGCGGCGATGTCGGAGATCCGGTCATGACCACCGCCACCGACCGCACCGCGAGCTACCGCAACGCATCCGACCTGCTCGCCCGGCGCGCGCGGCAGGCTCCCCGCCATGTGGCGTTCGAGGTGCCCGACCCCGCCGGGTCGATCACGACACCGTGGCGGCAGGTCACCACCGTCGAGTTCGAGGGCCAGGTCCGCGCCCTCGCCAAGGGACTCATCGCGGTCGGCCTCCAGCCGGGGCAGAGCGTCGCCGTGATGTCGCCCACCCGGTACGAGTGGGCGGTCGCCGACCTCGCCGCCTGGTACGCCGGTGCGGTGGTCGTCCCGATCTACGAGACCTCCGCCCAGCCGCAGGTCACCGCCATTTTGGCCGACGCCGACGTGCGGCTCGCCATCGCCGGAACTGCTGCGCACGCCGTCCTGCTGCGGACCGGGCTGGCCCAGCCCGGGCTGCGTCCGCTGGGGGTGTGGAGCATCGAACCGGACCCGGGTGCCGACCTGGCCGACCTGGTGGCGCGGGGCATCGGGATCGCCGACGAGGTCGTCGAGCACCGCAGGGGGCAGGCCGGCCTCGACTCGGTAGCCACCATCGTCTACACGTCGGGGACCACCGCGGCCCCCAAGGGTGCGCTGATCACCCACGGCAACCTGGTCGGCAAGGTGCTCACCGTCGCCGACGCCTACACCGAGGTCGTCAGGGAGGACGGCAACACCGTCATCTTCCTGCCGCTGGCGCACGTCCTGGCCCGCGGCCTGCAGCTGATCTGCCTGACCAAGGGGATGCGGATCGCCCACCTTGCCGACCCCAGGGACGTGGTGCCCGCCGTGGCGGTGCTGCGTCCCACCTTCCTGGTCGTGGTGCCCCGGGTGCTGCAGAAGGTGCAGGCGGCCGCCGCGGCGGCCGCGGCGAGCCGGCACCTGGGTCCGGTGTGGGCCGCCGCGCAGCGCACCGCTATCGAGTGGGGGCGCCACAGTGAGGCAGCCGACGCCGACCCGGGCGTCCGGCCGGGCCGCAGGCTTCGGCTGCGGCACCGGCTCTTCGACCGGCTGTTCTACTCCCGCCTGCGGGACAAGCTGGGCGGGCGGATCGACTACCTGCTCTCGGGTGCCGCCCGGCTCGACACAGACCTGTCGCTGTTCTTCCGCGGGATCGGCCTGCCGGTGGTCGAGGGCTACGGACTCACCGAGACCACGGCACCGCTGACCGCGAACCTGCCCGGCGCGATCAGGTCCGGGACCGTCGGGGTGCCGCTGCCCGGCACCGAGCTTCGGATCTCCGAGGAGGGCGAGGTGCTCGCCCGCGGGGTGGGGGTGTTCCCCGGCTACCACAACCCTGCCGACAACGCTGCCGCCTTCGTCGACGGCTGGTTCCGGACCGGCGACCTCGGCGCCCTGGACGCCACCGGGCGGCTCACCCTGCTCGGCCGGCTCAAGGACGTGATCGTCACCTCCGGCGGCAAGACGATCTCGCCGGCGCTGTGGGAGAGCCAGGTCGAGGCCGACCCGCTGGTCGCGCACGCGGTGATGGTCGGCGAGGGCAAGCCGTACCTGGGCGGGCTCGTGCTGCTGGACCCGGAGTCGGTCCAGCAGTGGGCCGAGCGCGCCGGGATCGGCGACCAGGTCCGACTGCCGGTCCCCGGCCGGGGCGCCGTCAGCCTCGTCGAGGACAGCCGGCTGGTCGCCGCCGTGGCGGCGGCGATCGGTGCGGCCAATGCGCAACTGGCCCGCTCCGAGCAGGTCCGCAGGTTCGCCCTGCTGCTGGCCGACCTGAGCGACATCGGTGGGATCGTCACCCCGACGCTGAAGATGAAGCGCGCCGCCTTCACCGACCGGGTCCGCGACATAGTCGAGAGCCTGTACGCCGACACCTCCGACGCCGCCCTCGCCGGAGCACCCGGACGTCGCGCCCGCCACGCGGCACCGCTCATCACCACCGCCACCCCGAGACTGCGCCGAAAGTCGCTCGCCCGCGGCGCGTGACGGCGATACTGGGCCTGCGGACGGTCTCGCCTCCCGGCTGCGGGGACGGCTCTTCGGCCCCGGTGAAGGGGACGAGGGACCGGTCCCGTGGCCGAGGGGACGCGGGCGTCCACGTCGGCCCGATCCGGTGACGGCGAGAGAGGACAGCACCGTGAGCATCAAGGAGATCCTGCGCCGGCCGTT
Organism: Actinomycetes bacterium; assembly: GCA_023437345.1. Classification (GTDB taxonomy): domain Bacteria; phylum Actinomycetota; class Actinomycetes; order Propionibacteriales; family Propionibacteriaceae; genus Propionicimonas. Next base: position 1,916 of record JAEZGC010000043.1, on the reverse strand, counting down.
GGCGCAGACCGCTGCCATGACGGCGGTGTGCGCCGTCTCGGGCTCGGTAGCCACCCAGCCTGACTCGGCGTGGTTCCGGGGACTCGACAAGCCCCGCTGGCAGCCGCCCGGCTGGCTGTTCCCGATCGTGTGGACGGCGCTGTACAGCTGCATTGCGGTCGCGTCGGCCAGGACCATCGAGAAGCATGAGGCCGACGGCGACCAGGAGTCGGCCGACAGCTACCGCGCCGCCCTGGCGGCGAACCTCGTGCTCAACCAGGGCTGGAGCTGGGTGTTCTTCCGGGCCCACCGGCTGGCTCCGGCGACCGCGGTGGCAGCCCTGCTGGCCGCCAGTTCGATTGACCTCGCCCGCCGGGCGGCCGCAGCCGGCCCTGGCAAGGCGCTGGCCCTCGTGCCGTACGCCGCGTGGTGCAGCTTCGCGACCGTCCTGACCCGGGAGATCCACCGGCGCAACCCGTCTTAGCGGGCCGGCCCGCCCCGGGCGTCCGCGTCCGGCCAGGTGGGCATCGATGTCACGGTTTCACTTCATCCTGAAACCGTGAAGCCAGCCGCGCTGAGGCGAGGGCTACCGCAGGTCATCGGGGTTGCGCAGCGGCTGCTCGCTGACCCGGTACTGCGGGAAGGCGCCGTCGCCGGGCTGTGGCGCGGCGATCGCCGGGCCGTCCTTGCGCAGCACACGGGCGACGAGGTAGACCGCGACCATCGGCACCGCCCCGATCACGGCGAGTGCGAGCGCGCCCAGGAACGCCGAGGTCTCTCCTGCCGCCAGGAACAGCAGGCCGAGGGCGAGCATGCCGGCGATCAGCACGGCGAGGATCGTCACGATCACCCGCGGCGCTGGGCCGACCTTGAAGAGGAGTTGCTTCACCCCGACCTCGCCTCCTGCGCTCGACCACCGATGCGGCACGCGCCGGCCTGGCGCTTGCCCAGGGTCAGCCTCTCACGAGGCGGGGCGTTCACCGGCGGGGCACAACCGGATCAGCTGGTCGATCAGCCAAGCCGGGCCGCCGTCGCTGTCGAGCCGGCGAAGTCCCAGCCGCCGCAGCGCGACGGCTGGATCAGCTCCCCGGCCGCGACCACGTCGGGCAGGTCCGTCCGGTCGGGTCGGCACACCCCGCAGCCGAGCGCGTCGGCCAGCATCCGCTGGTGGGCCGTCCAGAACAGTCCGGCCCGCTGGGCGGCCGCCACCCACGGCCCGCCGTGGGGAAGGCACTGCCGGGCCGCCTCGTCGGTGCGCATCGGGCAGCCCGGTCGGACCTCGCGCAGCCGGACCTGACGGGCCGTGGTGGCAGTGCCGTCGCGGCGTTCGAAGCGGAGGCCGGTGTCGTCCCACACCGCGAAGCCGCGCAGGTCCCGCTCGCTGACGAACTCACGAACCGCCGCCAGCGGGACACCGACGATCGCCTCCCCCGGCTCGACCCACGCCCGGCTGTCGGGCAGAAACACCGACCGGAACCTGTCGACGTCCCCGCGTTGGCGTCCCAGCAGGTCGGTCAGGTCGTCGGAGAACCTGGCGAGGCTCGCCGCGTTGTCCACAGCGCTCGAGCGCCGCTCGGGCGGGCAGCAGCCGCTCATGACCACCAGCGGCGCGCCGAGACCGAGGTCTGCCGGCCGGGCGTCGCCGCGTCCGGGGGCGAGCTCGATGACGCGCTCGCCAACCCAGAGCCGTACCCGGTGGCTCAGGTAGCTCGCCGACGGGAGTTCCGCCGGGGCGGGACGACGCTCAACCCCCGGCTCGGGGTGAAGCTCGTACGGCGGGTACGGCACGCGCACCTGTTCGGTGAAAGCTTTGGCGCGGCGGCGGGCCTTCCGGCTCGAGCGGGCGAGGAACACCGCCAGGGCGCTGCTGACATGGGACATGGGCATGAGGGACTCCTCCGGCCGGGCCCCCGGCCGGGGTGCGCTGTGACCGCGTG
>JAEZGC010000042.1 GCA_023437345.1 Actinomycetes bacterium | reverse complement strand
GGCAAGGACAATGTCACGGTCGCCCTCGCCCGCCACCGGGCTAGGCTGGAAGAACCGGTGACCGCCGGGCCGAGTGGGGAAGGGACAGCAAGCGATGGCTGAGTTCACGTCAGCGGTGTACCAGAACGAGTACCTGCCCGACGGTGGAACCGATGTCAACGCCATAGTCACGATCTCCTGCACCGGGGCCGGCGAGGCCGGCAAGACCGGCAGCGGGGACGCCGGCGAGATCATCATCGTCGACACGTCGGGGTCGATGGGCCACACGAACATGAACGCGGCCAAGCAGGCGGCCATGGTTGCGCTGGACCACATCCTCGACGGCACCTACTTCGCCGTGGTAGCCGGCAACCACAAGGCCTACCTCGCCTACCCGATGGTGCAGACCGGCGCCGGCATGGTCCGGATGGATCCCCGCACCCGGGCAGAGGCGCGGCGTGCGATCAGCTTCTTCCGGGCCGACGGCGGCACCGCGATGGGGACCTGGCTCAACCTCGCCAAGGCGCTGTTCGCCTCGGTGGGCCAGCTCGCCAACAAGCACGCCATCCTGCTCACCGACGGTGAGAACCACAACGAGACCCAGAGCCAGCTCGACGCCGCCATCGCCACCTGCGTGGGCCACTTCCAGGTCGACGCCCGCGGCGTCGGGGTGGAGTGGAAGGTCGCCGAGATCCGCAAGATCGCCCAGGCCCTGCTCGGCAGCGTCGACATCATCCCCCACCCGGGCCAGATGGGGCAGGTGTTCGCCGAGCTGATGCGGCGTTCGATGTCGCGAGGGGTGGCCAACGCCGAGCTGCGGGTGTGGATCCCGCAGGGCGCGCAGGTGCAGTTCGTCAGGCAGGTATCCCCCACCGTGGAGGACCTCACGCACCGCGGGACGCCGGTCAACCAGCTCACGATGAGCTACCCGACCGGCTCCTGGGGTGACGAGGAGCGCGACTACCACATTGCGATCCGGTTGGCGGCCAAGACCGTCGGCCAGGAGCAGCTGGCGGCCCGGGTGCAGCTGGCGGTCGGCAGCGAGCTGCTCACCCAGGGCCTGGTCAAGGCCAAGTGGTCGGCCGACACGAACCTCACCGCCCAGATCAACCCCGAGGTGGCTCACTACACGGGCCAGACCGAGCTCGCCCAGGTGATCCAGGAGGGACTGGCCGCCAAGGACCTCGGCGACGAGGCGACCGCCACCACCAAGCTGGGCCGGGCCGTCCAGCTGGCCACCGAGACCGGCAACGCCGAGGCGACCGCGAAACTCCGCAAGGTCGTCGACATCCACGATGCCAGGACCGGTACGGTTCGGCTGAGGCCCGCCGTCGACAAGGCCGACGTGATGGCCCTCGACACCGCATCGACGAAGACCACACGAATCAGGGGCTGACATGCCGATCTGTCCAGCGGGACACCACACCACGGCGACCGACTTCTGCGACACCTGCGGCCTGCCGGTCCCGGCGCGCGCGCCCGACACGGCACAGCCGACGCCGGCCGCCGCGGCTGGGGCTGCTGCGCCATTGCAGCCCCCCGCCGCCCTCGTGTGCCCCAACTGTGGCACCCCGAATGTCGCCGACGCGCTGTTCTGCGAGGCCTGTGGGCACGACTTCATAGGTGCGCCAGCACCGGTCGCCGCAACGGACCCGGCAGCCCCGGTCCCGGCCGAGCCGGCCGCCTCCGCACAGGAGGAACCGGCCTCCAGCCCGGCCAGCCCTGCCGCGCCCGCTGTGGAGTGGGTGGCCGAGCTGTGGATCGACCCCGACTGGTACGCCGCACAGGGTTCGACAGACCCGCTGCCCTCCCCCGGCCTGCCCGACATCGTGCCGCTGGTGAAGGACACCAACCTGATCGGACGGGTCTCGACCAGCCGGAACATCTTCCCGGAGGTCGACTGCGAGCTCGACACCGGCTGCAGCCGTCGCCACGCGCGGCTGACCACCGACGGCAGCCGGTGGTGGATCGAGGACCTGGAGTCGGCCAACGGCACCTTCGTCGGGTCGGCGGCCGGGCCGCTGCCGGCGATGCCGATCCCCCGCGGCCGGGTCGAGCTTGCCCCCGACCAGCGGATCTACGTGGGCGCCTGGACCCGGATCGTGATCCGGCGGGCCACCCAGGACGAGCAGGCAGCGTTCCAGCCCCTGCACGGCTGAGCTGCTGACGTCGTCGCGGCGGTGGCGCCCCGCCCCCGCGGGACGCTGTCAGCGAACCTGTTGCGCTGTGGGCGTACTGCCGCTGACCTGTCCCCGGCCGGCGGCTAGATTGGCAAGGCACAAGTTCCTCAGGAGGCATGGTGGAGATCAAGGTCGGCATCCAGCACGTGGCGCGCGAGATCGCCGTCGACACCGAGCAGACTGCTGCCGAGGTCGAGAAGAACCTGCTCAAGGCGCTGTCTGACGAGACGATCCTGACCCTCACCGACGCCAAGGGACGCAAGGTGCTCATCCCGGTCGACAAGATCGCCTATGTCGACCTCGGCCAGGAGAACGCCCGGCCGGTGGGGTTCGGCACGCTGTAGCCGGCACCGCGGGCCGCGCTGCGTCTGCTCGGCGACTTCGGGTATCCTTGGGGCCAGCACGCACACTTTCGTGCGTCCCCGCTGTGGCTGCCTCTCCGCGCTTTCGGCGGGTTTCCAGACCGGCACCCAACCTGCTGGACGACGAAAAGGCATGACGCTGAGCACCCAGACCGACGAGCCCGCCCTGCGGGCGGACGCTGACCACACCTTCGCCGACCTCGGCGTGATAGGACCGATCACCGACGCGCTGGCCGCGGTCGGGATCGTCAACCCCTTCCCCATCCAGAGCCTCGCGATCCCGATCGCGATCACCGGCACCGACATGATCGGGCAGGCCCGCACCGGCACCGGCAAGACGCTCGCCTTCGGTGTCAGCCTGCTGCAGCGGATCACCGTCGCCGGCGACGAGGGCTACGACGACATGCCCTTCAGCGGGTTCCCGCAGGCGCTGGTGATGGCGCCGACCCGCGAGCTCGCACTGCAGGTGGCGCGCGACATCGAGGTGGCCGCCGCGGTCCGCAAGGCCCGGGTGCTGACCGTCTACGGCGGCGTCGGCTACGAGCCCCAGCTGGAGGCGCTGGCTTCCGGGGTCGACGTCGTGGTGGGCACCCCCGGACGGCTGCTCGACCTGGTCCAGCGGCGCAACCTCGACCTGTCCCACGTCAAGGTGCTGGTCCTCGACGAGGCTGACGAGATGCTCGACCTCGGCTTCCTGCCCGACGTGGAGCGGCTGATCAGCAAGACGCCGCGCTCCCGTCAGACCCTGCTGTTCTCGGCGACCATGCCGTCGGCGATCGTGGCGCTGGCCCGGATGCACCTCAACCAGCCGGTGAACGTCCGCGCCGAGACCCACGACGCGCAGATGACCGTCCCGGACACCACCCAGTTCGTCTACCAGGCGCACGACCTCGACAAGCCGGAGATCATCGGCCTCGTGCTGCAGGCCGAGGGCCGCGGCCGCACCATGGTGTTCACCCGCACCAAGCGCGCCGCGCAGCGGCTCGCCGACGAGCTGGTCGATCGCGGCTTCGATGCCACCTCCATCCACGGCGACCTCAGCCAGGTGCTGCGGGAGAAGGCGCTGAAGAAGTTCCGCGACGGCAAGGTCGACGTGCTGGTGGCCACGGACGTGGCGGCCCGCGGCATCGACATCACCGACGTCACCCACGTGATCAACCACGAGTGCCCCGACAGCGAGCTGACCTATGTCCACAGGATCGGCCGGACCGGCCGGGCCGGGGCGTCCGGCGTGGCGATCACGCTGGTGGACTGGGCCGACCTCACCCGCTGGAAGGTGATCAACCGCGCGCTAGGCCTCGACTTCGCCGAGATCCCCGAAACGTACTCCACCTCCTCGCACCTGTTCACCGACCTCGGCATCGCCGAGGGCACCCGCGGCAGGCTGAAGGCCGCTGCGCCGCGGCCGCCGCGCGAACCCCGCGAACCGAGGGAGCGCGACAAGCGCCGCTCGTCGGCTGCCGCCGACGGCGAGGCCGACAAGGCCAAGGAGCAGCGCAGCCGCGGGAACCGGACCCGCCGCCGCACCCGCAACGGTCAGCCGGTCGAGGCCCCCGCCAGCGAGACCGTCGCCGCCCAGTAGGCACAGCACAGCGCCCGCCCCCTGGGGGCGGGCGCTGTGTCTTTGGCTGACGGTTCGTCAGGTCGGGCGCGTCGCGACGGCCTGAGCCGCATCGTCACTCCGGCAACGGCGGCCGGCGGTCGCTCAGTAGGTCATCCCCATCGCCTGCCGGACCTCCGACAGGGTCTGTTCTGCGATGGCGTTGGCGCGCGCATTGCCCTCGCGCAGCACCTGCAACAGGTGGCCCGGGTCGGCTGCCAGTTCGCTGCGACGTGCCCGGATCGGCTCGAAGTAGCTGTTGATAGCGTCGGTGACGAAACGCTTCAGGCCGCCACCGCCGCCGTCGCCGATCTCGGCAGCGATCTCGGCGGGATCCCGATCGGTGGCCAGGCCGGCCAGCAGCAGCAGGTTCGAGACCTCCGGACGGCGCTCGGGGTCGTAGGTGATGTGCCGGTCGGAATCTGTCACCGCCTTGCGGATCAGCCGGGCCGTCGTGTCGGCGTCCATCCCGATCTCTATAGTGTTGCCCTTCGACTTGCTCATCTTCGTGCCGTCCAGCCCGAGGATGCTGGGCGCCGGGCTGAGCAGGGCCTCCGCCTGCGGGAACACCGGACGGGCGGGGTCGACCCGGCCATAGCGTTCGTCGAAGCGCCGGGCGACCACCCTGGTCTGCTCGAGGTGGGGCAGCTGGTCCTTGCCGACCGGGACGAGGTTGGCCTTGCAGAAGAGGATGTCGGCGGCCTGGTGGACGGGGTAGGTGAGCAGCAGGCCGGACAGCGGACGGTCGCCGGTCGCCTCCTGCTCTGCCTTCACCGTCGGGTTCCGCCGCAACTCCGAGTCGGTCACCAGGGACAGGAACGGCAGCAGCAGCTGGTTCAGCGCCGGCACAGCCGAGTGCGCGTAGATGGTCGTGCGGGCGGGGTCGAGCCCGATCGCCAGGTAGTCGGCCATCATCCCGATGACACGCTCGCGGATCGGTCCGGTGCCGTCGCGGTCGGTGATCACCTGGTAGTCGGCGATCAGGATCAGGGTCTCAACCCCGGCGTCCTGCAGCCGCACCCGGTTGGCCAGCGACCCGAAGTAGTGTCCGAGGTGGAGGTTCCCGGTCGGCCGGTCGCCAGTCATGATCCGGAACCCGCTGGGGTCGACGGCGATCTCCGCCTCGATCTGGGCGCTCCGCGCGATGGTCCGCGCCAGCGAGGCGTCCGAGGTCGAGGAGGCCAGTTGCTCGCCGGCGTCGAGGGCGAGGTCGGTCATCGTTACGTCATCCTTCACAGTCGTGGCACCCGGCCAGCGACTCTAGCACCGGGCGCGCTACCGCCCGTCCCAGCCGCCGGCGGTGGCGATCCGGGCGTCGATCTCGGCCAGGACGTCGGGCGCTGTGGTGTGGGCGCCCAGCGGGTGGCCGGTCTTTCCGGTGCCGTGGTAGTCCGACGATCCGGTGGCGAGCAGGCCGAGGTCGGCGGCCAGCCGCCGCAGGTGGGCGCTGGTGGCCGGGTCGTGGTCGTTGTGGTCGACCTCGACCCCGTCCAGCCCGTGGCGGTCGACCAGCCGGCGCAGCACCGTCGAGGTCAACAGGGCGCGGCTGGCCCTGCCCCACGGGTGGGCGATCACCGCCACCCCACCGGCCCCGTGGACGAGGTCGATCCCGCGTCCCAGCCCTACCGCGTAGCGGGAGACGAATGCCGGGCCGTCGTCGCCCAGGTACTTGTCGAAGGCCTCCTGCCGGTCGGCGACGTACCCGAGAGCGATCAGTGAGTCGGCGATGTGGGGCCGCCCGATCGACGGCGCCTCCCCCCGCACCCGGGCCAGGGTCGCCTCGTCGACCGGCATGCCGAGACGGGCCAGGGCGGCGAGCATCCGCGGCACCCGGCCGTCGCGTCCACCCCGCACCCGCTCCAGCTCGGCCAGCAGCGGGGGGTCGTCGGTGCGGCAGCCGTACCCGAGGAGGTGCACGCTGGCACCCTCCAGCTGGGTCGAGATCTCGATGCCGGGCACCAGCCGCACCCCGAGCCGTGCGGCCGCGGCCGAGGCCGCGGGCAGCCCGTCGAAGGTGTCGTGGTCGGTCAGCGCCACCACGTCCAGCCCGGCCCTGGCCGCCGCCTCGGCGAGCTCCTGCGGCGAGTCGGTCCCGTCCGAGCCGGCGCTGTGGGCGTGGAGGTCGCTCCGCATGCCCGAAGGTTAGTGGGCCGGGCGGCCACAGGTTCGGCGGATTCCGCCGAACCGGGCCCCGACTAGTGCTTCCGCGAATATCCTGTGGGGGAACAAGGAGAGGAACCATGAGCGGCACCG
>JAEZGC010000286.1 GCA_023437345.1 Actinomycetes bacterium | reverse complement strand
CGTCGCCGTACTTCTCGCTGACGTAGCGGATCACCTCGCCGCGGCGACGCTCGTCGAAGTCGATGTCGAAGTCGGGCATCGAGGGCCGCTCGGGGTTGAGGAAGCGCTCGAAGATCAGGCCGTGCGGCACCGGGTCGAGGTCGGTGATCCGCATCGCGTAGGCGCACATCGAGCCGGCGCCCGACCCGCGTCCGGGACCGACCCGGATGCCATTGTCCTTGGCCCAGTTGATGAAGTCGGCGACCACGAGGAAGTACCCGGCATACCCCTTGTCGATGATCACCTTCTCCTCGAAGGCTGCCTGCTCGCGGGCGTAATCGGGGACCCCGCCGGGGAACCTGACGGTCAGGCCCCGGTCGACCTCCTTGATGAACCAGGACGCCTCGGTCTCCCCCGGCGGGACGTCGAACCGCGGCATGTAGGTGCCGGTGCCCTCGGCGAAGCTGGTGTGGCACCGTTCGGCGATCGCCAGGGTGTTGTCGCACGCCTCGGGGAGCTCGGCGAACAGCGACCGCATCTCGGCCGGCGACTTCAGGTAGTAGCCGTCCCCGTCGAACTTGAACCGGTTGGGGGTGTCTTTGTTGGAGCCCGACGAGACGCACAGCAGCACGTCGTGGGCGGCAGCCTCGGACGCCTTCGTGTAGTGCAGGTCGTTGGTGGCGACCAGCGGCAGGTTGAGGTCGCGGGCCAGCCGCAGCAGGTCGCGGCGGATCCGGTTCTCGATCTCCAGGCCGTGGTCCATCAGCTCGACGTAGAAGTTCTCCGCGCCGAAGATGTCGCGGAACTCGGCGGCGCTGGCCAGCGCGTCGTCGTAGCGTCCCAGCCGCAGGTAGGTCTGCACCTCGCCGGAGGGGCACCCGGTGGTCGCGATCAGGCCGCCGGCGTAGCGGGCCAGCAACTCGCGGTCGGCTCGCGGCTTGTAGAAGAAGCCCTCCAGCGAGCTCATCGAGCTGAGCCGGAACAGGTTGTGCATCCCGGTGTTGTCGGCGGCCCACATCGTCATGTGCGTGTAGGCGCCCTTCGACGCCACGTCGTCGCCGGTGCCGTCACCGAACTGGACGCGCTTGCGCTCGCTGCGGTGCGTCTTGGGGGTGAGGTAGGCCTCCAGCCCGATGATCGGACGCACCGCCGAGCCCTTGGCGGCCTTGTAGAACTCGTAGGCGCCGAACAGGTTGCCGTGGTCGGTCACGGCGAGGGCCGGCATGCCCATCTCCTCGCAGCTGCGGACCAGGTCCTTCAGGCGCGCTGCGCCGTCCAGCATTGAGTACTCCGAGTGGGAGTGAAGATGAACGAACCCGGCCGACACGGGAAGACCCGACCTCCAGACGAAAGACGAACTGTGGGCCGCTGGGGGAAGTCAGCGAACCCCCACCCTAACCCTGCCGGCTGACCGAATCCGACACCGACCCGCGGCGTCAGCCGACGGCGAGCGGACGATCGGTAGGCAGGATCGGCTTGGGCAGCAGCGACTCGCCCTGGAGGAACGAGTCGACCTCGTTGGCGCAGGCCCGCCCTTCGGCGATCGCCCAGACGATCAGCGACTGGCCCCGTCCGGCGTCGCCGCAGACGAACACCCGCGGCACGTCGGTGGCGAAGGTGTCGTCGCGGGCGATGTTGCCGCGCGGGTCGAGATCGACCCCCAGCTGTTCGACAAGCCCGGTGCGCTGCGGCCCGACGAAGCCCATCGCGAGCAGCACGAGTTGCGCGGGAATCACCCGCTCGCTGCCGGGGATCGGCTCGAAACGACCGGCGGTCAGCACCACCTCGGTGATCTCGAGCCCTGCGACAGCCCCCGTCCCGTCATCGGTGAACTGGGTGGTCGACACCGAGAACAGCCGCTCCCCCGCCTCCTCGTGCGCCGAGGAGACCCGGTACACCATCGGGTAGGTGGGCCACGGCTGGTTGCCCGGGCGGGTGTCCGGCGGGGTCGGCAGGATCTCCAGCTGGGTGATCGAGCGGGCGCCCTGCCGGGTGGCGGTGCCCAGGCAGTCGGCGCCGGTGTCGCCGCCGCCGATGATCACGACGTCCTTGCCGGTGGCCAGGATCTGTCCGGACACCTCCTCGCCGAGCGCCGCCCGGTTGGCCTGCGGCAGGTACTCCATCGCCTGGTGGATGCCGGCCAGCTCGCGGCCAGGGACGGGCAGGTCGCGCGGCACCGTCGAGCCGATCGCCAGCACCACAGCGTCGAACCTGTCGAGCAGTTCATCGCCGGTGAGGTCCACCCCGATCTCGACGCCGGCCTTGAAGACCGTCCCCTCCAGGCGCATCTGCTTGAGCCGCCGGTCGAGGACGCGCTTCTCCATCTTGAACTCGGGGATGCCGTAGCGCAGCAGCCCGCCGATCGCGTCGGCGCGCTCGTAGACCACGACGGTGTGCCCGGCGCGGGTCAGCTGCTGCGCGGCAGCGAGCCCGGCCGGGCCCGAGCCGACCACGGCGATCGTCTTGCCGGTGTGCCATTCGGGGGTCTGGGCGATCACCCGCCGGTCGTCCCAGGCCTTGTCGATGATCGCCACCTCGACGTTCTTGATGGTGACCGGGTCGCGGTTGATGCCGACCACGCAGGACGTCTCGCACGGTGCCGGGCAGAGCCGCCCGGTGAACTCGGGGAAGTTGTTGGTGGCGTGCAGCCGCTCCAGCGCGCCGCGCCAGTCGTCACGCCACACCATGTCGTTCCACTCCGGGATGAGGTTGCCCAGCGGGCATCCGGAGTGGCAGAACGGGATGCCGCAGTCCATGCAGCGCCCGGCCTGCCTGGAGATGATCGGCAGCAGCGCCTTGCCCGGGGTGCCCGGGTAGACCTCGTGCCAGTCGTGGACCCGTTCGGCCACCGGACGACGCGCCGCAACCTGGCGGGGGGTGGTCATGAAGCCCCTCGGATCAGCCATGAGCGGCCTCCATCATCATCTTGACAACTTCCTCTTCGCCCAGGCCTGCCGACTCGGCCTCGCTGCGGGCCCGCAGCACCCGGGCGTAGTCGCGCGGCATCACCGTGGTGAACCGGGCGGCGAGGTCGTTGTCGGACAGCGCCGCCAGCGCCTCGGCGACCGCCGAACCGGTCTCCTCAAGGTGCAGCCCCAGCAGCTCGCGGATCCGGACCAGGTCGGCGGCGTCGGCCGGGCCGGCGTCCACCATCTCGGTGTTGAGCCGGACCGGGTTCAGGTCCAGCACCCAGGCCACCCCGCCGGACATCCCGGCGGCCAGGTTGCGCCCGGTCGGGCCGAGGATCAGCGCCTCGCCGCCGGTCATGTACTCGCAGGCGTGGTCGCCGACGCCCTCGACCACCGCGGTGGCCCCCGAGTTGCGGACGCAGAACCGCTCGCCCACCTTGCCCCTGATGAACAGCTGCCCGCTCGTGGCACCGTAGCCGATCACGTTGCCGGCGATGATCTGGTCCTCGGCGGCGAACGGCGCGTCCTCGTGCGGCCTGACCACCAGTCGGCCGCCCGACAACCCCTTGCCGAAGTAGTCGTTGGTATCGCCGACCAGCCGCAGCGTGATCCCGGCGGGCAGGAAGGCGCCGAAGCTCTGCCCGGCCGTGCCGCGCAGGGTGAGGTCGATGGTGTTCTCCGGCAGGCCGCGGCCGTCGGTGGCGCGGGTGACGTGGTGGCCGAGGATCGTGCCCACGGTCCGGTCGACGTTGCGGACCGTCAGGTCAGCCCGCACCAGCTCGCCACTGGTGAGCGCGGGCTCGCAGATCCGCAGCAGCTGGGTGTCCAGCTTGTCGTCCAGGCCGTGGTCCTGCCCGACCACCTGGTGCAGCGGGCTGTCCTCGGCCAGCGGGACCCGGTGCAGGATCGGCGCCAGGTCGAGGCCCTGGGCCTTCCAGTGGTCGACCGCAGCGGCGGTCTGCAGCACCTCGACGCGACCCACCGCTTCGGCTATCGAGCGGAAGCCCAGCTCGGCCAGCAGCTCACGAACCTCCTGGGCTATGAACTCGAAGAAGTTGACCACGTGGTCGGCGTGGCCGTTGTACTTGGCGCGCAGCTCCGGATTCTGGGTGGCGACGCCCACCGGGCAGGTGTCGAGGTGGCAGACCCGCATCATCACGCAGCCGGAGACCACCAGGGGTGCGGTGGCGAAGCCGAACTCCTCTGCGCCCAGCAGGGCGCCGATCACCACGTCGCGGCCGGTCTTCAGCTGCCCGTCGACCTGGACCACGATCCGGTCCCGCAGCCCGTTCAGCAGCAGCGTCTGCTGGGTCTCGGCCAGGCCGAGCTCCCACGGCCCACCGGCGTGCTTGAGCGAGGTCAGCGGCGCCGCGCCCGTCCCGCCGTCGTGGCCCGAGATCAGCACCACGTCGGCCTTCGCCTTGGAGACGCCGGCGGCGACCGTGCCCACCCCGACCTCGGCGACCAGCTTCACGTGGATGCGGGCCACCGGGTTGGCGCACTTGAGGTCGTGGATGAGCTGCTTGAGGTCCTCGATCGAGTAGATGTCGTGGTGCGGCGGCGGCGAGATCAGGCCGACGCCAGGGGTGGAGTGCCGGGTCCGCGCCACCCACGGGTACACCTTCTGGCCGGGCAGCTGGCCACCCTCGCCGGGCTTTGCCCCCTGGGCCATCTTGATCTGGATGTCGGTGGCGTTGGTGAGGTAGTCGGAGGTGACCCCGAACCGCCCGGACGCCACCTGCTTGATGGCACTGCGCCGCGCCGGGTCGTGCAGCCGGTCGACATCCTCGCCTCCCTCACCGGTGTTGGACTTGCCGCCCAGCCGGTTCATGGCGGTGGCCAGGGTCTCGTGGGCCTCCTGGCTGATCGAGCCGTAGCTCATCGCGCCGGTGGAGAACCGCTTCACGATCTCGCTGACCGGCTCGACCTCGTCGATCGGCACCGGCGGACGGGTCGGCTGGAAGCCGAGCAGGCCGCGCAGCGTCATCAGCCGCCGGGACTGGTCGTCGACCCGTGCCGTGTACTGCTTGAAGATGTCGTAGCGCTTCTGCCGGGTGGAGTGCTGCAGCCGGAAGACGGTGTCGGGGTCGAAAAGGTGCGGCGGACCCTCCCGGCGCCATTTGTACTCCCCGCCGATGTCGAGGGTGCGGTGCGGCGGGAGGCCGGTGCGCGGGTAGGCCCGGGCGTGCCGACGGGCCACCTCCTCGGCGATCTCGTCGAGTCCGACACCCTCGATCCGGCTGGTGGTGCCGGTGAAGTACCGCTCGACCAGATCGCTGGACAGCCCGAGCGCCTCGAAGATCTGCGCGCCGGTGTAGGACGCGATGGTGGAGACCCCCATCTTGCTCATCACCTTCAGCACACCCTTGCCGAGCGCCTTGCGGACGTTGGCGACAGCCTTGTCCGGCTCGACCTGCACCAGCCACTCGCGCCGGGCGAGGTCCTCGGCGGTCTCGAAGACCAGGTAGGGGTTCACTGCTGCGCCGCCGTAGCCGATCAGCAGCGCGATGTGGTGCACCTCGCGGACGTCGCCGGCCTCGACTATCAGCCCGACCTGGGTGCGGGTCTTCTCCCGGACCAGGTGGTGGTGGATGGCGGCGGTCAGCAACAGCGACGGGATCGGCGCGAGCTCGGCTGTGGAGTGCCGGTCGGACAAGATGATGGTGCGGCAGCCCCTGGCGATCGCGGCGGAGGTCAGCTCGCACAGCTCGTCAAGCCTGGCCCGCAGCGCCTCGCCGCCCCCCTCCACGTCGTACAACCCGCGCACGACATGGGTGTCATAGGCGGGCATCGAGCCGTCGCGGTTGATCCGGACCAGCTTCGCGAGCTGGTCGGAGTCCAGGATCGGGTACCCGATCACAATCTGCCGGCAGGAGTCCGGCCCGGGGCTGAGCAGGTTGCCCTCCGGGCCGAAGGTGGCGGTCAGCGACGTGACGAGCTCTTCGCGGATCGCGTCCAGCGGCGGGTTGGTGACCTGGGCGAACAGTTGCGAGAAGTAGTCGAACAGCAGCCGCGGTCGTTCGCTGAGCACCGCCACCGGCGTGTCGGAGCCCATCGAGCCGATGGGTTCGGCGCCGGTGTTGGCCATCGGTGCGACCAGCACCTGCAGTTCCTCGTGGGTGTAGCCGAACACCTGCTGCCGGCGGGTCACCGAGGCGTGGGAGTGCACGACGTGCTGGCGTTCGGGCAGGTCGTCGAGATCGACCCGGCCCGCCTCGAGCCAATCCCCGTACGGGTGCTCGGCCGCCAGCGCTGACTTGATCTCGTCGTCGTCGATCAGCCGGTGCTGGGCCAGGTCGACGAGCAGCATCCTGCCGGGCTGCAGGCGTCCCTTCTGCACCACCGTGGACGGCGGCAGGTCGAGCACGCCCGCCTCCGACGCGAACACGACCAGTCCGTCGTCGGTCACCCAGTACCGGCCCGGACGCAGGCCGTTGCGGTCCAGCACGGCGCCGATCAGGGTGCCGTCGGTGAAGGCGACGGCCGCCGGTCCGTCCCAGGGCTCCATCAACGAGGAGTGGAAGTTGTAGAAGTCGCGCCGGGACTGGTCCATCTCGGCGTGGTTCTCCCACGCCTCGGGGATCATCATCAAGATGGCGTGCGGCAGGCTGCGGCCGCCCAGGTGGAGCAGTTCGAGCGCCTCGTCGAAGGACCACGAGTCGGAGCCGCCGGGGGTGATGATCGGGAACACCCGGCTGAGGTCGCCGGGGATCAGGTCGGTGGCCAGCAAGGCCTCGCGGGCGCGCATCCAGTTCCGGTTGCCCTTGACGGTGTTGATCTCACCGTTGTGGGCGATCAGCCGGTAGGGGTGGGACAGCTCCCAGGCCGGGAACGTGTTGGTGGAGAACCTGGAGTGGACCAGCGACAGCGCGCTCTCCATCCGCTCGTCCAGCAGGTCGGGGAAGACCTGGGCCAGCTGGTCGGTGGTCAGCATGCCCTTGTAGACGGTGGTGCGGCTGGACAAGGAAGCGAAGTAGACCCCGGCCTGGGTGCGAACCAGCTGACGCAGCGGGAACACCCTGCGGGCGAGCTCGAGGCCCGTGAGTCCGTCGGGGCTGGAGACGAAGAACTGCTCGAAGTAGGGCATGTTGGCCCGCGAGATCGGGCTGAGCGTGGAGTCGTCGGTAGGAACCGCGCGCCAGCCGTGGACGTCGAGCGCCTCCTCGGTGGCGAGGAACTCGATGGTCCGCTTCGCCGCCGCCCTTCGCTGCGGGTCGGTCGGCAGGAAGGCCATCCCCATCGCGTACTCGCCCGGCTCGGGCAGGTCGAAGTCGATCACCTCGCGCAGGAACCGGTCGGGCACCTGCAGCAGCATGCCTGCGCCGTCCCCCGCGGCGGCGTCGGCGCCGGTGGCGCCGCGGTGGTCGAGGTTCTCCAGGGCGGTCAGGCCCTTGGCGATGAT
>JAEZGC010000232.1 GCA_023437345.1 Actinomycetes bacterium | reverse complement strand
GATCCGGACCGCGCGGGGATCCCGGCCCGGACGCCAGCTCATGGCTGCGCCTCCGTCCCGGCCCCGGGCTCCGCCTCGGTCCTGCCGACCACCTTCCACACGATCAGCGTGGCGGTGATCAGCGCGAAACCGAAACCGAAGTCCTCGATCGGGATGTCCCAGGGGAACCTGATCCCGGAGAACTGGGCCGGGTCGTAGCTGACTATCGGGTCCGACAGCTTGGTCAGCCAGCCGTCGACCAGCACCTGGAAGGCGAACATGATGCCCAGCGAGGCCCAGTACTGAGGGCTGGTGAAGATGCCGGTGCGGGCCCACACCAGTTCGACCAGCACGACGACCAGCATCGCGATCAGGGTGCCGGCGGTGTACTCAAGCATCAGTGTCCTCGGGTTCCAGGGCCGCGCCGGCCCGCACGGCGCGCAGCCGGCGCGACACGGCACCGACCGCCTCGTAGGTCAGCAGGCCGCACACCGGGATCACCACGAAGAACACGACCTCCTCCAGCGGGATCGCGCCCGGCAGCAGGATTCCGCTGGTGAACTCGGGGGAGAACGACCAGTGGTCGCGGCGGATCGCAAGAATGTCCCAGGCGATGAACAACAAGGCGACCGGGACGACAGCGATCAGCATCCGGCGCGGCCGCCGATACACCCGGGCGCCGAGGAAGGCCTCCAGCGGGACGGTGATCAGCACGCACGCGGCCATCAGCCCCAGGTACTGCCAGCGGTCCACGTTCAGCCCCCCGCCACCGCGGCCGCCACCCGGTGCGGGTTGCGCAGCAGCGTCACCGCAGCCGTGGCGGCCTTGGCCGCGGTCGGGACGCGCGCCCGTCCGCTGAACACGTCGTAGTCCCGCGCCTCGATGCGGCCGAGGATCCGCGAGTAGAGCGTGTGCGCGGTGGCCACGCACCGGGCGGAGGCCGGCGGCAGGTGGGCGATCCCGGCGGCCGCCTCGCGGTACAGCCGCCGGTTGCGCTCGATCTCGAAGCGCATCACCGCCCGCCACGGTGCGTCGACCCGGCGCCGGGCCGGGTCGGCCCCGAACCGTTGCAGGTCGGCCTGCGGCAGGTACACCCGGCCGCGGTCGAGGTCCTCCCCGACGTCGCGCAGGAAGTTGGTGAGCTGGAACGCCAGGCCGAGGGCGCGGGCCGGTCGCCTCGCCCGCGGGCTGGTCGGCTCCAGCACCGGGAGCATCATTTCGCCGATCACCGCTGCCGAGCCCTCCATGTAGCCGCACAGGTCGTCGAAGGTCTGGTAGCTGGAGATCTCGAGGTCCATCGCCATGGCGTCGAAGAACCTGTCGAAGCACTCCGGGTCGATGTGGCGGGTGGTGATGGTGTGGGCCACGGCGGCGAGCACCGCATCGCCGGTCGGCCGGCCGGCCAGCGCCGCCTCGAACCGTGCCCGGAACCCGGCCAGCGCGGCTCGGGTGGCAGGGCCGGCGACGGTGGTGGCGCCCGGCGCATCGACTATGTCGTCGGCGAGCCGGCACAACGCGTAGATGGCGTGGACGTGGCGCCGGGCGCCGGGCGGCAGCAGCAACGCGCCCCAGTAGTACGTGGTGCCGTGGGCCCGGGTGAGCCGGGCACACTCGGCATAACCCGCCGCGAGCTGGGCGGCCACCGGTTCGTTCATGGTTTCGCTCCCAGGTAGGCGTGGACGCGGCGCGCCGCCAGCTCACCGCTGACCAACACCATCGGGATGCCGACCCCGGGGGTGGTGCCGTCCCCGGCGAAGAACACCCCCGGGCGGCGCGGCTCCCGGTTGGCCGGACGGAACGGCCCGGTCTGCAGGAAGCTGTGCGCCAGGCTGAACGGGGTGCCGTTGGCGAGGCCCTGGCGGGCCCAGTCCTGCGGGGTCACGAACCGCTCGGTAACGATGTCGGTCGGGTACCCGGCGCGCTGCAGGAAGCCGAGCAGCCGGTCCCGCAACGCCGGGCCCGCCACCTGCCAGTCCAGCCCGGCCGACAGGTTGGGCACAGGTTCGAGCACGTAGAGGACGCTGTGCCCGGCCGGCGCCATGCCGGGCGCGTCGCGGGTCGGGATCGTGACCAGCCGGGACGGGTCGGCCATCAGCTGCTTGTCCTTGATCAGCTGCCGGAAGGATTCCTCCCACGCCGTGCCGAAGTGGATGTTGTGGTGGGCGGCATCGGCCGGCGCATCCCCGCGGACGCCCAGGTGCCAGACCGCCGCCGACGGTGAGAAGCCGCCGGCCCGGGCGGCGCGGGGCGGGCGCAGGTCCGGCAGCAGCGTCCGGTAGGCGGTCGGCAGGTCTGGGGTGAGCACCACGGCGTCGGCCAGCAGCCGCTCGCCCCCGGCCCGCACCCCGGCGACCCGGCCGCGCGAATCGGTGATCAGGGAGTCGGCCGGCTGGTCGTACAGCAGCCGGGCACCGGCAGCCGTCAGCGCTTCGGCAAGGGCGGTCGGCACCGCATGCATGCCCGCGCCCGGGAACCACACCCCCGCGATGCTGTCCATGTACGTGATCACGGCGTAGATCGCCAGCGCGTCCTCGGGGGACATCCCGGCGTACATCGCCTGGAAGGTGAACAGCCGCACCAGCCGCTCGTCTTCGAAGCGTCGCCGCACGGCGGCGCCGAGCCGGCCGAACCCGCCCAGGCGCACCAGCCGTCCGGCGGCCAGCGGCCGGGCCAGCAGGTCGAGGACGCTGTCGTAGTTGCGTTCGATGAAGTGCGGCATCTCGACCTCGTAGAGGTCTTCCAGCCAGTCCACGAAGCCGGCGAACGCGTCGGCGTCAGCGGCGGTCGAGGTGCGGCGCAGTTCGGCCACCATCTCGGCCACCCCGGATCGGACGTCGATCACCGAGCCGTCGGCGAACCGGGCCCGGTAGGCAGGGTCGAGGCGCCGCAGGTCGAGGTCGTCCAGGCTGCCGCCGACCCGCGACAGGGCCCGCTCCACCAGGCCGGGCATGGTGAGGACGGTGGGTCCGGCGTCGAAAGTGAAGCCGTCGGCCCGGATCACCCCGTTGCGGCCGCCCGGACGGGACTCGCGCTCAAGGACGGTGACCTCGTGGCCGTCGCCGAGCAGGTGGCAGGCGGCGCTCAGCCCGGCCAGGCCGGCGCCCACCACGACGACCCGGCTCACGACTCCCGCCAGGCCATCTGGTGCACCAGCTCCCGCAGTCCGCGGGCGGCCCGGGGGTCGACCACCGCAGCGGCGAGCGCGGCCTCGGCGGCGGCCACCGAGCTGCTGATCAGGCTCTCCACCTCGGCGACCACCCCGGAACTGACCAATTCGGCGCACAGTCGCGCCACGTCGTCCTCGGTGGCCCGCTGGCTGCCCATCCGGCGCAACGCAAGCCGCCAGGCCGGGCTGAACCGCTGCTCGGCAAGGGCGAGCAGCACCGTCGGCTTGCCGGCGACCAGGTCGTCGCCGACCGGCTTGCCGGTGCGGGCGGGGTCACCGAGGGCACCGAGCAGGTCGTCGCGCAACGCGAACGCCTGCCCGGCGTGGTGCCCGTACTGCTCGAGCGCGGCCAGCAGGTCGGAACCCCCGCCGCCGGCCAGCGCTCCCAGCTGGAGCGGACGCCAGACCGTGTAGGCGCCGGACTTGGCCCGCGCCACCTCCTGGGCATGGGCAAGGTCGCGCCGGCCGTTGGCCGCCCCGACCAGGTCGCGGCCCTGGCCCATCATGAGCTCGATGGTCATCGTCCGCCAGGCCCGGCGCAACGCCTCTGGCAGCTCGGCGGCGAGCATGCCGGACTCGCTGTGCAGCAGGTCGCCGACCAGGATGGCTATGTTCTCGGCGTACCGCTGGGGATCGCCGGCGCCACCGTGGGCGAGGTGGTCGGCCCTGGCGACCGCGTGCACTGACGGGTGGCCGCGGCGCGACTCCGAGGCGTCCATCACGTCGTCGTGGACCAGCGCGAAGCAGTGCAGCAGCTCGAGGGCCGCCCCCACGGTGACCACGTCCTGGTGGCCGCGGCCGTGGTCCTCGCCGCCGGCGGCAACCCAGCCCCAGTAGGCCATCCTGGGTCGCAGCAGCTTGCCCGGCGTGCCTGTGATGCCGTTCACCAGGGCCAGGATCGAGTCGGTGTGCAGCACGCCGGGCCGAGGCTGGATGCCGCTGGCGAGCACCTCCCATTGGCGGGCCAGGTCGGCGAGGGTCTGCTCCAGCAGTTCCATCACCGCGGCGAGCGTGGCGGCGTCCGGACGGGCTGCGGCGGGCGCCGGGGCGCCGGCGGAGTGCCGCAGCGGGGAGGAGGCGAGCGTCATGGCGCACCGTCCCTGCCGGACAGCGCGGCGGCGAGCTGCGGCACCTGGAGCGCGGCCCAGGGGCTCACCAGTTGCGGACTGTCTGTGACCAGCCGCACGACAGCGGGCCATTCCACCCAACAAGTCTCCATCACCTCGGCGGGATCGGGCGAGAGCTCCGGGGAAGCCAGCCGTCCGACCCACACCGGGCACAGCTCGTGCTCGACGATCCCGGACGGGTCGACGGCGCGGTAGCTGAAGTCTGCAAGCACGAGTTCGAGATCCTCGACGGCGCCGCCCAGCTCGGCGCTGACGCGTCGGGCGACGGCGTCGGCGGGCTCCTCGCCGGGTCGAGGGTGACCGCAGCAGCTGTTGGTCCAGGTCCCCGGCCAGCTGCGCTTGGTGAGCGAGCGGCGGGTGAGCAGCAGCCGGCCGTTCTCGTCGAACAGGTAGCACGAGAACGCGAGGTGGTAGGGCGTCTGCCCGGTGTGGATCACCTCGCGGTCGGCGCTGCCCCGCGGCCGGCCCGCCTCGTCCAGCAGCACGATCAGGTCGTCCGCCCGGCTGGCTTCGCGGCCTGCACCCGGCAGTTCCCCGGTGCGGGGATCGGGTGCGGCCGCACCGTCGGGGTGGCGCGGGAGGGTCCCAGTCGGGGGCGACATGTTCGTCAAGGAAATCTACTCTCGCTGGATCAGGATTCTGGACACTCAAGCTGCCACATGCGGCAAACTTAGACAAGACACCTCAGCAATACTGCACATGACGAACCCCGGGTGCGCGGCCTAGACTGCCGAACGACATGGTCACCATCAGCCAGGCTGCGCAACTCACCGGGGTCGCCGAACACACCCTTCGGGCCTGGGAGCGCCGCTACGACGCCTTCCGGCCCGGACGCACCGCCGGCGGCCACCGGGTCTACGACGCCGACGCGCTGCGCCGGATCCGTGCCATGCAGGAACTCGTCTCGGCCGGCATCCCGCCGCGCGAGGCCTCCGAGGAGGTCCGCCGTGGCGTCGCTGACCCCTCCCTCGAGCCGGACGCGACCACAGCGCTGGTCGACGCCATCGCCACCCTCGACTCGCGCGCCGCCACGGCGATAGTGGACGAGCAGTTCGCGCTGCGCAGCTTCGAGAAGGTGGTGGACGACTGGCTGCTGCCGGCGCTGGTCCGGATCGGGGCCGCCTGGGCTGGCGGGGCGATCACCGAGGCCGGCGAACACCTGGCGAGCAACATAGTGATGCGCCGGCTGGCCGCCAGCTTCGACGCGGTGGGGCCGAACCTCCCGCCACCGCCGGCGATCATCGGCGCCCCGCCCGGCGTGCTGCACGAGATCGGGCTGCTCGCCTTCGCCGTCGCCCTGCGCCGTCGCGGCACCGCCGTGCTCTACCTCGGGGCGCGGGTGCCGCCCACCGCGTGGGCTGCCGCCATCGGTGCCACCGGGGCCGCGGTGAGCGTCACCGCCATCCCGCGCCGGGCCGACGCCCGCAGCGCCGCGGCGCTGGTCGCCGAGTTGCAGGCCGCCCATCCCGACGTCCCGGTGGCGGTCGGCGGCAGGTTCCAGCACCTGGCCCCACCCGAATGCCGCCGCCTCGGCCACCACATAGCGACCGCGGCCCGCGACATCTCCCGCCTCGTCACCGCGGCGTCGAGCTGACGAGGGACGCTCAGCCGGCCTCGTCCGGGCGACGGGCGACGACTGTGTGCAGGATGCCCCGCTGCCAGCCAGCGACCTGGTGGTGGGTGACGTCGCTGAAGCCGGCGTCCCGCAGCCGCTGCAGCATCTCGTCGATGCTGTCGAAGTCGAGCACGCTGCGCCACAGGTAGCGGTACAGGCGGGGCAACCCGCCGACCAGCCAGCTCAGCGGGATCACCACCAGCCACGAGACCACTGTCCACAACAGCCGGGCGCGAAGCCGTCCGGCCACGGAGTACTCCTGAACCGCCAGCCAGCCGCCGGGGCGCAGCTGGTCGTGCATCGCCGCCAGCACGGCGTCCCGCTCGCCGGCCGGGACATTGCGCAGCAGGTAGGCGGCCAGGATGCAGTCGGCAGCGGGCAGCCCAAGGGCGGCCAGCTGCTGCGCTGTGGCGTGGTGGAACTCGACCCGCCCGCTCCACCGCTTGGCCCGCGCCCGGGAGAGCATGCCCGAGGATGCATCGACACCGATCAGGCGGGCCCCTGGGAAGGCCTCCTGCAGCGCAGCCGTCGACGACCCCGAGCCGCAACCGAGATCGACCACCAGCTCCGGGCGAGGTCCAGACTGCATCGCGAGCAGTCGCGCCGCGCCGGCCAGGTGGCGGTGGTAGCCCGGGTTCAGCCCGGTGAGCAGGTCGTAGCGCGACGCAGCCCTGTCGAACTCGCTGTCCAGCCGCATCCCGGCGTCGCGGTCCTCACCCACGGCCCCTCCCCGTCACCGGCGCGTGATCGCCGGTCCCCAGGCGGGTCGGCGGCGTCGTCTACAGTGACCAGCACCGTAGCGGTACCGCCCGGCAGACCGTGGGAGGAGTGCGGGTTGACGATCAATCAGCGACTGGCAGTCCCCGCCGGCGACGAGGACGGGCCCGGGGTGGAGCAGCTCGACGGGCTGTGGCGGATCCGCTCGCTGGCCGTCGCCCGCCAGGTGCTGCGCGCGCGGGAATCCACCACCCAGGCCGGGTTCAGCGCCGAGGCGATCCCGCGCGGCCACCTGAAGCACTACCCGATCCTGATCTCCGACGGTCCGGCGCACGACCGGCAGCGGTCCAAGGTGGCCCGCTTCCTGGCCCCCGCCGTCGTCGCCGACCGCTACACCGGACAGCTGGAAGCAAGCGCCGACCGGCTGCTGGCGGACGCCGTCCGGGCCGGGAGCTGCCGGCTCGACGACCTCGCGCTGGAGTACACCGTCGAGGTCACCTCCCACGTCGTCGGCCTCACCGAGTCGCGGGTGCGCGCCATGGCCGCCCGGCTGGTCACGTTCTTCAACCAGCCGCCCCTCGACATCACCAAGCCCGACCTCGGCCGCACCAACGCGCAGTGGGCGCGTGCGGCGGTCAACGCGCTGGTCCCGATCGCGAGGTTCTACCTCGCCGACGTCCGGCCCGCGATCCGGGTCCGCCGCAAGCAGCGCCGCCGCGACATCATCAGCCACCTCATCGACGAGGGCTACACCAACCTCGACATCCTCGTCGAGTGCGTCACCTACGGCACCGCCGGGATGGTGACCACCCGCGAGTTCGTGTCGATGGCCTGCTGGCACCTGCTGGAGAACCCTGCCCTGCGCGACCGCTACCTGGTCGCCGACGAGCCGGAGCGGTTCGCGATCCTCAACGAGATCATCAGGCTCGAGCCGGTGGTCGGCCACCTGTACCGTCGGGTCCACAAGCCGGTCGAGCTGGTGGACGGCGAGCAGTCGTGGACGGTGCCCGAGGGCGACCTGGTCGACGTCTGCGTCCGTCCCGCCAATGCCGACCCGGTGGCGCTCGGAGGCGACCCGCTGGAGCTGTGCCCCGGACGGGACCTGCCCAGCGGTGTGAACGCCGCCGGGCTCAGCTTCGGCGACGGCGCCCACCGCTGCCCCGGCCAGCCGCTGGCCATCCTGGAGACCGACGTGCTGCTGACCCGGCTGCTGCGGCTGGAACCCGTCGTCGCCGCCCGTCCGACCATCGGCTGGGACGCGCTGATCGAGGGCTACCAGGTGCGCGGCCTCCAGCTCGGGTTCCCGACCGGTTCCTGACCCCGACGTCCGAAACGGCGAGCCACCTGATGGTGGCCCGCCGCCTCGGTCGGGACGCCCTACCTGGACTTGCCCTGCTTCGCCTTCGCGTTGGCCTCCACCTCGGCGATCCTGGTCAGCAGCTCGTCGGTGCGCGACTCCTCCTCAAGGGTCGCGGCCAGCAGGTCAGACCCGTCGCTCAGCCCGAGCATCCTTGCCCACCGGCGCAACGTGCCGTACCGGGTGATCTCGTAGTGCTCGACGGCCTGCGCGGACGCGATCAGCGCCGCATCGGCGGCGGGACTGCCCTTGTACTCCTCGAGGTGCTCGTCGCCCTCCTTCAGGATGCCGTCGATGGCGTCGCACCGCTTGCTGACCGGCTTGCGGTCGATCATCGCGAAGACGTCCTCGAGACGCTTCACCTGCCCCTCGGTCTCGCCGCGGTGCTGCGCGAAGGCTGCCTTCAGCTCGTCGGAGACTGCCGCCTTCTCCAGTTTCGGCAGGCCCTTCAGGATGTGGCGCTCGGCGTAGTACATGTCGCGCAGGGTGTCGTAGAACAGCGACTCAAGGCCCTTCTCGGCCATGGCGCGCTCCCTTCTGTCAGATGGGGGTTGTCTCTCGTGCTGCCTTACCCGCGTCCGGTCTGACGAACCGCGGCCCGGCAGGTCAGCTGCCGGGCGTCTCGGAGTGCGGGGCGCCGACCTTCTTCGACTCCGGGGATCCGCGCTGGCGCAGGAACACCGCGAAGATCGCCATGGAGCCGACCGCAAGCAACTCCGACTGCCAGTTCTGCAGGGTGCGACCCCAGAAGTCGGGGCTGACCAGGTAGGCCCCCAGCGGCAGCGGGTCGAGCAGGTCGCGCAGCCGTTCCTCGTTGTACGCAACGCGTCCGGTGACCGCCTGCGCCAGCCACGACACCAGGAAGATGGTCGCCATCGTGATCGTCAACGAGAAGGAGAACAACCCGGCCCAGGCCCCGCCCCGCTTCACCGGCCAGGGTGAGCCGTCCTCGGCGAAGTCACCGACACGTTCCTCCTCGTCGGTACCGAAGCCGGCCTGCTCGGGCGGCTTCGACTCCGACGACCCGCGCTGCACAAGCCAGACCGTGAGCAGGATGTACAAGGTGAACTGCAGGTACTCCGACTGCCAGTTCTCTGCGACGTCGACGGCGAAGGCCGACGACGTGACATAGCGCCACAGGTCGATCTCCGCCAGGCCGTCGGTCCGGGCCGCCTGGTTGTAACCCGACAGCCCGACCAGTGCCTGACCCACCAGCATGACCAGCAGCAGCCCGCCGAACACCAGCGACAGCGAGTTGTCGCGCAGCTGCCGCTTCATCGGCCGGCTGCCCCGATGACGAAGGCGGCGGCGAGCACCACGCTGATCATGCCCAGGTAGGTGAAGAACAGAATCCTGGCCAGTCTCATGGCTGCACCTCGCACTCGTAGGGGACGGCGGGGTCGGTGTCCTCGCGGACGCAGCCGGCGGCAGTCACCAGCCAGCCCTGGGGGAACCGGGCCAGGAACACGACCTGGTCGGCGAGCCTGACGAAGGCGCTCTCGCCTGCCACCTCGACCTGCAACACGGCGGCGTCCCCACCTGAGAAGCCGGCCAACGCCTCGCCGCAGTCGGTGCCCTCCTCGGCCAGTGCCCGCGCGGTGTCGGGGGCCAGCCGGTCGCAGGCAGCGGCCGGGTCGGCGGCGAAGGCCGCTGCGGCCGCGCCGGCTTCCTGCTCGGCGGCGCCGCTGCAGCCGGTCACCAGCAGCACCAGCAGGCCGGCCACCACCCCGGCGCAGCCACGTGTCGTGCGGTTCACGACCGGTATGTACCCCGTAGCAGAACGCCTACTCCGCGGTGGGCGGGGGTTCGCTCGGCGCGTCCGCCCGGGCGGTCAGTCGAGCCGGCCGAGGTCGGTCACCGCCGGCCCTTCCAGCACCCGTCCCTCACTGTCGAAGCGGGACCCGTGCAGCGGGCAGTCCCACGACCGCTCGGCATCGTTCCAGGACAGGATGCCGCCCAGGTGGGTGCAGACCGCCGAGACGGTGCAGGTCCGTCCCTCGACCGTTGAGCGCGCCGCCGGGCGGCCCGCCTTGCGTCCGACGACGCCCTCGCCCTCGGCCGGGGCGTCTTGGGGCAGTGGCCGTGAGGTGGCCGCCAGCCAGCCTGAGGACATCTGGCCGGCGACCTCGAGGTTGAACTTCGCCCGCGACCCGAGGCCTGCGGTGGCCCGTCCGGCGTCCAGGTCCGACGCCCAGGCAGGGGTGGCACCGGCCAGGGTGGCGGCCAGCTGCAGGCCTGCCGCCGCCGCGTTCGCCATCCCCCACTTGTGGTAGCCGGTGGCGACGTGCACCCGGTGGCCGCTGAACGCCAGCGGCTCGACGATCGGGACGCCGCCGGCAGGGTTGTAGTCCTGCGCCGACCAGGCGTGGGTCACCTCGGCGCCGGGGAAGTGGCGGGAAGTCCACTCGACAAGGTCGGCGACCTGGCGTCGCGGGCGCTGCTCGCGTCCGACGACGTGGCCGTTGCCGCCGACGAGCAGCAGGTCGCCGTCGGGGCCCGCGGCGGTGCGTAACGACCGCGTCGGCGAGTCGGCGGACAGGTACATCCCCGTCGGCACAGGCCCGGGGACGCGGACCGCCAGTGCGTAGGAGCGCTCCGCCCGGACCCGCGAGAAGTGCCCGCCACGATCCAGGAACGGGACCCCGGTGGCGATCACCACCTGGTCGCAGCGCAGTTCGCCGTGCGAGGTCTTCACCCGGCATGGTTGGCCCGCGTCGACGTCGTGGACCCGGGAGCCGGTGTGCAGCGTCCCGCCGAGGGCCAGGAACTCGGCCAGGAGCAGGTCGAGCGCCTCGGTCGGGTGGATCTGGGCCTGGTCGGCCAGGCGGATCGCGCCGGCCACCGGGAACGGGAGGTCGAGGTCGCCGGCCCACTCCATGGGTAGTCCGGCGGCCCGACCCGCGTCGAGTTCGGCCTCCAGCTCGCCGAGCGCCGGCTCGTGGTGGGCGAAGGTGTACGCGTCGCGGACCTGCCAGGCTCCGCCGCGGCCGGTCAGGAAGTCACGCAGCCAGGCCTGGCCGGCAAGGTTCGCCGCCACGTAGCCGCCCAGCACGGTGTCGCCCTGGCGGGATCGCACCTGCGACATCAGCGTGCCCTGCAGCAGGCTGACCTTGGCGGTGGTGTTCCCGGTGGCGACGGCGCCCACAGTTCGGGCCTCCACCACGCACGTCCGCCAGCCGGCGGTGGCCAGCAGGACGGCCGTGACCAGCCCGGTCAGCCCGGCGCCGACCACCACTGCGTCGTACTCGGCACCGTCCTGCAGCGGGACCCCCCGTTCGGGCACCGGATGCGTGTCGAGCCACAAGGACGGCCCGTGGCGCCAGCCGGCCGGGGACGCAGACGGTTCGTGCATGCCCGTCCCCTACCCAGCCGCGTCCGACCCGAACCGCTGCACGATCCCCACCCCAAGCCCGCTTACTGGTGAGTGTCCCTCTCAAACTCGGAAGAGACACTCACCAGTACGCCGCAGGAGGAGGCCCCGAGGTGGGCGAGCCCGTGGTGTGGCGGAACGGGCGGAACGGGCGGAACGGGCGGAACGGGCGGAACGG
>JAEZGC010000211.1 GCA_023437345.1 Actinomycetes bacterium | reverse complement strand
GGCCAGGGCAGTCAGGCCGGTGCGCCGGCGCGGGTCGAGAGCGACCACCGGCGCCCCGACCGCCTCGCTCAGCTTGTCGAGGTCGAGGGTGATCCCGTGCTTGGCGGCGATGTCCAGCATCGTCACCGCCACCACGACCCGGATCGGGTGCTCGCGCACCTGCGAGACCAGGAAGAGGCTCTGCGACAGCCGGGAGGCGTCCACCACGAGGACGCAGACGTCGGGTCGTTCATCGGCCGGCCCCTCGACCAGCAGTTCCCGGGTCAGCGCCTCGTCGGGCGACTCCGGCTCCAGCGAGTAGGCACCGGGCAGGTCGACCAGCGTGATGTCCACCCGGCCGGCGCACGCGCAGCCCTGACAGGTGCACGCCGCTCCCCCGCCACACCCGCACGCGGCGCCGTCGGTGCGCCAGATGCCGCGGGAGACCTCGACCGTGGTGCCGGGCCAGTTGCCCATGGTGACCCGCGAGCCGGTCAGGGCGTTGAACAGCGTGGACTTGCCGGTGTTGGGAGACCCGACCAGCGCGACCACCGGCGCGTCGGGACCCGCCGAGGCGGCGGCGCCGCCGGCATGGCAGGTGGTCTTGATCGACGGGGGGCGGGTGGCGGGCCGGGCGCCCGCGGTGGTCTGGGTCATGCGATGAGTTCCACGCGCAGCTGGCGCAGCACGGCGGGCCCGAGCGCGATCCGGGAGCCGCCCACGCTGGCCAGCCGTCCGCCGCCGGTGGTTGCCTGCAGCAGGATCAGCTCGGCGCCGCGTCGCAGGCCGAGGGCAGCCATCCGCCGGGCGGTGCCGGACCCGGCCGGCGCTTCCTGCAGCGCAAGGCGCGCGCGGAGCGGTGCGTGGTCCAGGGTCATTCCCGACATGTAGGTAAGCCTACGCTAAATTGCGTATCAGCAACATGATTCCGGCAAAAAGGTCAGCCCAAATCTTTCCCGGCCCCGCAGCTGCCCGCGCGACGCTCCCCGGCGCGGAACCGGAGGGGTCGGC
Source organism: Actinomycetes bacterium (assembly GCA_023437345.1). Classification (GTDB taxonomy): domain Bacteria; phylum Actinomycetota; class Actinomycetes; order Propionibacteriales; family Propionibacteriaceae; genus Propionicimonas. The sequence continues at coordinate 4,381 of JAEZGC010000211.1, read as the reverse complement.
CGGGCCGGTCACAGCTGGGCGAGCAGCCCTTCGCTGAGGTAGCCGACCCACTCGTACACCCGGTAGATGTAGCTGCGCGGATCGTCCTCGGCGAGCTGATCGAGCTCGTCGGCGTCCTCGGCCCGCTCTATCCCCAGCCGGACGGCCATCGTCAGGCGCAGCGCGGTCAGCGCCTTCAACCAGCCGTCGATCTCCGCGACCCGGACCTCGACAGGCTTGCGGCCGCCATCGCTGTCACGCAGCGCCGCCATCACCGTCTCGGCGTGGCTGATCCGGTCCTGCCGCTGGCGGGCCTGGGTGAACCTGCGGAACTCGGCGGTCGCGGCCGGGTCGCCGGGGTAGGCATCGGGGAACAGCCGCGCGATCACCGGGTCGGAGTGGTCGACCTGGCCGGTCTCGGAGAACTCGGCCTGCCAGCGGGCGAACGGGTCGCCGTCCGGCACCGGTTCCCGGTCGCCCTCCAGCATCGTCGACAGCTGGTCGAGCAGCGACTCGAGCAGGGTGGCCTCGTACTCGGTGAGCTTGAGCCGGATCACCGGGCCCTTGCGGACGAAAGGCCTCACGATGCCTTCTCGAGAGTCGCCCACAGGCCGTAGCCGTGCATCGCGTCGACGTCGGCCTCCATGGCCTCGCGGGTGCCCTGGGAGACCGCGGCCTTGCCCTCGTTGTGCACCTGCAGCATCAGCTTGTCGGCCTTCGGCTCGGGGTAGCCGAAGTAGGTGGTGAAGACGTGGGTGACGTAGCTCATCAGGTTGACCGGGTCGTCCCACACGATCGTGACCCACCCGGCGTCGAGCAACTCCTGCTCATCGGCGCGCTCCGAGACCGCGGTGCCGCCCTGCGGACGGTCGGGGGCCGCTGGAGTGCTCATACCCGCCATTCTGGCACGCCCCGCGGACGCCGCCGCGGCCGCGCCTGCCCGGCCCGCCCCCTGCGGTGATCGCCCGGCCCGCCCCGCTGGCGCACGGCGTCCGACCCCGCCTAGGGTGACCGGCATGGGTGACTCACCGCACGCGGGGCCCAGTACCGCCCTGCTCACCGACCACTACGAGCTCACCATGGTGCGCGCCGCACTGAAGGCGGGCACCGCCGGGCGCCGCAGCGTCTTCGAACTGTTCGCCCGCCGGCTGCCCCCGGGTCGCCGCTACGGCGTGGTGGCCGGTGTCGGCCGGGCGCTGGACGCCATCGAGGCGTTCCGGTTCGACACCGCAGAACTCGACTTCCTGCTCGGCACCGGGGTGGTGGACGAGGCGACCGCCGACTGGCTGGCCGGCTACCGGTTCACCGGCGACATCTGGGGCTATCCCGAAGGGGAGGTGTACTTCCCCGGCTCCCCGCTGCTGACGGTGGAGGGCAGCTTCGCCGAGGCCGTCGTGCTGGAGACCGTCCTGCTGTCGATCTACAACTACGACTGCGCAGTCGCGTCGGCGGCCTCCCGCATGATCCAGATGGCCGGCGACCGGCCGTGCATCGAGATGGGCGCCCGCCGCGCCAACGAGGGGGCCGCCGTGGCCGCCGCCAGGGCCGCCTACGTGGCCGGGTTCGCCGCCACCTCCAACCTTGAGGCCGGGCGGCGCTACGGCGTGCCGACCACCGGCACCGCCGCGCACTCGTTCACGCTGCTGCACGACTCCGAGGAGGAGGCCTTCGCCGCCCAGCTGGCAGCGCTCGGCGAGGACACCACCCTGCTGGTCGACACCTATGACGTCGAGGCGGCGATCCGCACCGGCGTCCGACTCACCGGCGGGCGGCTCGGCTCGATCCGGCTCGACTCCGGCGACCTTGCCGAGCAGGCGAGCGAGGTTCGCGAGTTGCTCGACTCCCTGGGCGCCACAGCCACAAGAATCCTTGTCACCTCTGACCTTGACGAGTTCCAGATCGCAGCGCTGCGCAGCGCGCCGGTCGACGGCTACGGCGTCGGGACCTCGCTGGTGACCGGCTCCGGAGCGCCGACCTGCAGCTTCGTCTACAAGCTGGTCGCCCGGGCCACCGGCGACGGCGCTGACGACCCCGTCCACCCGGTCGCCAAGCTGAGCGTCAACAAGGGCTCGGTCGGCGGTCGCAAGTTCGCGCTCCGCCGGCTGGACGGCAACGGCCGCGCCGAGGCCGAGGTGGTCGGCATCCAGGCCGCCCCCGACCCCGACTCCAACGACCGGCCGCTGCTGGTGCAGCTGGTCGACAAGGGCAGGGTGGTCGGACGCGAGCCGCTGGCCAAGGCGAGGGAACGGCACCGCCACGCGATGGCCGAGTTGCCCGCCAGCGCCCGAAAGATGTCGCGCGGCGAGCCGGTGCTGGAGACCATGATGCTCGACGAGCAGGGCCGGCCGACCCTCAACCCGTACGCCACCAAGGAGGCCTGATGGCTCGCGCCCTGATCGTGGTCGACGTCCAGAACGACTTCTGCGAGGGCGGCTCGCTGGCCGTCGCCGGCGGCGCCGCGGTCGCCGGCGCGATCTCCGACCTGCTGGGCGGCGACCACGGCTATGACCACGTGGTGGCGACCCAGGACCACCACATCGACCCGGGCCCGCACTTCTCCGCCACCCCCGACTTCGTCGACTCGTGGCCACCGCACTGCGTGGCGGGGACGCCCGGCGCCGACTTCCACCCCAACCTCGCCAACCGACCCTTCGAGGCTGTGTTCACCAAGGGCGAGTACGCCGCGGACTACTCCGGCTTCGAGGGTGCCAGCGACGGCGAGAGCCTGGCTGAGTGGCTGGCCGACCATGAGGTGTCGGCGGTGGACGTGGCCGGGATCGCCACCGACCACTGCGTCAGGGCCACAGCCCTTGATGCCGCCGCTGCCGGGCTGGACACCCGGGTGCTCCTCGACCTGACCGCGGCGGTCAGCCCGCAGCGGGTGGACGCGACCCTGGCGGAGTTCACCGCGGCCGGGGTGCAGGTGGTCGACTCCCCCGGTGCCGGCTGAGCCGGACGCCGCCTACTCGGTCAGTTCCGGCACGAACCGCGGCGCCAGCGGCGGCGCGGCGAACTCGTTCATGATGCCGGCCAGCCGCAGCGCGCGCTCGTCGGCGTACAGCTCCTCCAGCATCATCGGACGGCCGTCAGGGTGGCTCAACGGGATCCGCCAGTTGGGGTACTCCCGCCACGTCCCTGGCTGGTTCTGCGTCCGGCGGTCCCCGACCGCGTCCGGGAGCGCGGCACACAGCACCCGGGCCGGCGTGGCGACCAGGTAGCGGTGCAGTGCCAGCACGATGTCCTCGGTGGTCGGCTCCTCGAGCTCGGTCAGGAAGCCGCGCTCGCGCAGGAAGGCGATGAAGGCCGCCTGCTCCCGTTCGGCATGGCCCAGCTCGTCCTCAAGGGACTCGGTGAGCAGGCCCAGCCCGTGCTGCAGCCGGACGTGGTCCTTGGCCAGGTAGCCCGCTGTCGGCGGAAGGTCGTGCGTGGTCACCGAGGCAAGGCAGTACTCCCGCCACCAGTCCGGCGGCAGCGGGTGGCCGTCCTCGGTCTTCTCGAACCAGGCGATGGAGGTGCCAAGGATCCCCCGCTCGCGCAGGTAGTCGCGCACCCACGGCTCGACCACGCCGAGGTCCTCGCCCACGATCAGCGCGCCGGCCCGGTGGGCCTCGAGGGCGAGGATGCCGACCATCGCCTCGTGGTTGTAGCGAACGTAGGTGCCCTTGGTGGGCGGCTGGCCCTCCGGGATCCACCACAACCGGAATAGCGCCATGATGTGGTCGACCCGCATCCCGCCGGAGTGGCGCAGCAGCCCGGCCACCGTGGTGCGGAACGGGGCGTACGACAGGTCGTCGAGCCGGTCGGGTCGCCACGGCGACTGTCCCCAGTCCTGGCCGGTCTGGTTGAAGTGGTCGGGAGGGGCGCCGACGCTGACCCCCTGGGCGAACAGGTTGCCGTAGGTCCAGGCTTCCGCGCTCTGCTTGCTGACCCCGACCGCCAGGTCGCTCATGATGCCGATCCGCATCCCCGCGTCCCGGGCGACCGACTGGGCTGCCCGCAGCTGGATGTCGGCCACCCACTGCACCCACTCGTAGAAGGCGATGTCGCTGGCGTGCTGTTCGGCGAACGCGGCCACCTCCGGCGAGGACGGACGGCGGTACTCGGCCGGCCAGTCGCGCCAGTTCATCCCGTGCTCGCCGACCAGCGCGCACCAGGTGGCGAACTGGGTCAGCGCCCGCCCTTCGCGCCTGACGAAGTCCTCCAGCGCCATCTGGCGCACCGGACGCAGCCCTGCCTTGTGAATGATCCGCAGCGCAGGAAGCTTGTAGGCCCAGATGGTGTCACGGTCGATCAGCGGCTGGTCGGCCAGCAGCTCGGTGAGTTCAGCCTTCAGCTCCTGGATCTGGCGGCGCTCCGGCTCGCCGAGTTGCCCGTACTCGGGCAGCAGCTCGGGCCTGACGTA
>JAEZGC010000195.1 GCA_023437345.1 Actinomycetes bacterium | reverse complement strand
GCCGGATCCCGCTCAGCATGATCGGGATGATCCAGTACCTCGCCCCGGTGCTGCAGTTCGCCATCGGGGTGTGGATCAACCACGAGGTGATGCCGCTGCCGCGCTGGATCGGGTTCGGGCTGGTCTGGCTGGCGCTGGTCGTGCTGACCGTGGACGGGCTGCGCGCCGCCCGGCAGCGTCCGCTGATCGTCGAACCGGAGATCATGGACTGAGCAGCTTCAGCGACCCAGCTGGCGCATCACCTCGGCCATCAGGCGCTGGACGGCGATGGTGTCGTCCAGCGGCATCACCGGGCTCTCGGTGAGGCCGGCCCGCAGGCAGTCGTTGACATGCTCCACCTCGTGACCGTAGCCAGCGCCCCGCCTGGGGAAGTGACGTTCCTGCTCCGGGCCGTCCAGCGGGTGCCAGACCAGGGTCTCGGCGCGGTGGAACCGTGGCAGCACCTCGACCCAGCCGCGGCTGCCGGCCACCACCTGGCGGCCCGGCCCGGCAACCCGGAACGAGACCACCTGCGAGGCGAACCTGCCGTCGTCCCAGCCGAGCAGGATCCCCGCCTCCCCCTCCACCCCGTTGGGCAGCAGCCCGTCGGTGGCGTGGACGCGGTCCGGCACGCCGAGCAGGTGCTGGACGAACGACAGCACGTACACCCCGAGGTCGAGCACGGCGCCGCCGCCCAGGCCGGGATCGAACAGCCGGTCCGCCGGATCGAACTCCCGGCGCGCGATCAGGTCGCCCTGGATCGTCCGCACCTCACCCAGCTCGCCGTCGGCCACCATCCGGCGCAGTTCGACGATCGCCGGCAGGAACCGCGTCCACATCGCCTCCATGACGAACACCCCGGCGGCGCGGGCGGCGTCCACCACGGCGAGGGTGTCGGCGACGGACGTGGTGAACGACTTCTCCACGAGGACGGCCTTGCCGGCCGCGATCGCGGCGAGCGCGAGGTCGGTGTGCTGGGCGTGCGGCGTGGCGAGGTAGATCGCGTCGACATCGGCGGCGAACAGGTCGTCGTAGCTGCCGTAGGCCTGCGGGATCGCGAACCGGGCGGCGAACTCGTCGGCCCGCTGCGCCGAGCGGGAACCGACGGCGACCAGCTCGGCGTCCGGGATGGCGGCGAACTCTGCCGCCATCGTCGCGGCGATCCGTCCCGGGCCGGCGATCCCCCAGCGGATCGCGGCGGTCACCTCAGGTCCGGCTGTCCCGGCGACGGCGGGACCACCCGCGCGCCGAGGACGCGCCGGCGCTTCAGCTCACCGGTGACCTGCTTGAGGATGCCGCTGGCGATGATCGCGAAGATGATGCCGAACCACCAGCGGCCGCCGCCGAATATCAGGATGGCGATCACCACCGGCCACAGCACGCCCGACAGGACGCGGAGCACTGACTCCAGCCCGCCAGGCGGGGGAATCTGGGCGTGCGGGACGAGGACCGACCCGGTCACCACGTCCGGCAGCGGCGGGGTCGCCTGGTACGGCCGCGGGTTGGAGTAGCCGGGCTGCTGCGGGGTGGCGTACCCGGGCGGCTCGGGCTCGGAGTAGCCGGGGGCGAACGGGGGCTGGTTCCACTGCGGCTCGGGCTCCTGCTGTCCCTGCCAACTTGTGCTCACCCAGCCATGGTAGGCGCCGGACGGCGGACCGGGGAGGGTGGCAGGTAGTGATCCGGGGGACGATCAGGCGGATCACCCAGTGAGCGCCCAGGGTGGTTCGGACGGGCGCGCCGCGGCAACGGTTAGTGTTGTCCCCGGCCCGGCCGATCCGGGCGCAGCGGCAGGAGGGCACGACAGGTGCGGGTGGTACAGAAGTTCGGCGGATCCTCGGTGGCCGACGCCGAGAGCATCAAGCGCGTGGCGCGCCGGATCGTCGCCACCCAGGCCCGCGGCAACGAGGTGGTGGTCGTCATCTCTGCGATGGGCGACACCACTGACGAACTGATGGACCTCGCGATGCGGGTCTCTCCCGACCCGCGGCCCCGCGAGCTCGACATGCTGCTGACCGCCGGCGAACGCATGTCGGCGGCCCTGCTGGCGATGGCGATCAACGACCTGGGAGCCACCGCGCGCTCGTTCACCGGCTCGCAGGCCGGGGTGATCACCACCGGCACCCACGGCAACGCCAGGATCATCGACATCACCCCCGGCCGGATCGTGTCGGCGCTGGAGGAGGGCGACATAGTGATCGTCGCCGGGTTCCAGGGCGTCTCGCAGACCTCGAAGGACGTCACGACGCTGGGGCGCGGCGCGTCCGACACCACCGCGGTCGCCCTGGCCGGGGCGCTCGGCGCCGAGTACTGCGAGATCTACACCGACGTGGACGGGGTGTTCACCGCCGATCCGCGGATCGTCCCAGGCGCCCGCCAGATCGCCGCCATCAGCTACGACGAAATGATGGAGCTCGCGGCGAACGGGGCGAAGATCCTCCACCTGCGGTGCGTGGAGTACGCCAGGCGGGAGAACGTCCCGGTGCACGTGAGGTCGTCCTTCTCGGAGCGCCCCGGCACCTGGGTCAGGGACATCAACTATCAGGAGGCTGGCATGGAGGAACCGCTCATCTCCGGGGTCGCGCACGACCGCAGCGAGGCGAAGGTGACAGTCGTCGGGGTGCCCGACCGGGTCGGTGAGGCGGCGCAGATCTTCACCACCGTCGCCGAGGCCGACATCAACATCGACATGATCGTGCAGAACGTGTCGCGCGAGCACGAGAAGCGCACCGACATCTCGTTCACCCTGCCGCAGAACGACGGCAGCAAGGCGATAGCCGCGCTGCGGGCCGCCCAGGCCGAGATCGGGTTCGCCGATGTCGTCTACAACGACGCCATCGGCAAGGTGTCGGTGATCGGGGTCGGGATGCGGTCCCACCCCGGCGTGACGGCGCGCTTCTTCAGGGCGCTGGCCGAGGCCGGGGTGAACATCGAGATGATCTCCACCTCGGAGATCCGGATCTCGGTGGTGGTGGCGATCGACGACGTCGACCGGGCGGTCCGGGCGGCGCACACCGCGTTCGGGCTCGACTCGGACGAGACCGCGGTGGTCTATGCCGGTACGGGCCGCTGAGTGCCCGGCCGAGACTCCCCCGAGCCCGCAACGGCGGCGGGATCCGTCCGACATAGACTGACGACGTGATCTTCAAGCGCGTCGGCGACACCCGGCCCTACCCCGACCACGGGTACACCCAGAAGCAGTGGGCGATCATCGCGCCGCAGCAGCTGCGGCTGGACGAGCTGGTCACCACCAAGCGGGTGCTCGACCTCGAGCAGCTGCTGGAGGACGACTCCACCTTCTACGGCGACCTGTTCGCCCACGTGGTGTCCTGGCAGGGCGACCTCTACCTCGAGGACGGCCTGCACCGCGCGCTCCGGGCCGCGCTGCAGCAGCGCCAGACCCTGCACGCCAGGGTTCTGGAACTCAAGTAGGCTTGTCCGGGTTGGACAGCCACAGGGAGCGCGCGTGCAGACAGTGAGGCAGATCGTCAGGGTCCTCAAGACCCCGGTGACCCTGCTGCTGCTGCTCGCCTTCGTCGGCTACGGCGCCGTCTGGGGCTGGGAGCATGCGACGGCGCCGCGTCCGCCGCGTCCGGCAACCCCGTGCGTCGCCATCGACGTCGGCGACCAGCTGACCCCCGAGTTCGTCCAGGTGCGGGTGCTGAACGGCGGCACCCGGGGCGGGTTGGCGAAGAACACCGCCACGTTCCTGCGCGCCTACGACTTCCGCGTCATCAAGGTGAACAACACCGACGAGCGGCTGGAGAACACGGTGATCGTCGGCAACTCGCCCGACGACCCCGAGGTCAAGTTGCTGCTCGGCTTCTTCAAGGACGCGACCGCCCGCGGCGACGGCCGCGCCGACCATGTCGTCGACGTTCTGCTCGGCTCGAACTCCTCCCGGATCACCAACCCGGAGGTCACCTCGATAGCTGTTGACGGGCCGGTCTGCCTGCCCGCCGACACCAGGAAGCCGTCGCCGACGCCGTCCGCGAGCCCGACGCCGAGTCCCACGCCCACCAAGAAGAAGGGCTGAGACCAGGACGGGTCACTCCTCCTTCCAGCGGGCCAGCCGCCCAGAGCGCGAGATCGAGATGAACCGCCGCTCCACCCGGCGCCGGTCAGCCGCCTGGGTCACCACCAGCACGTCGTCGCCCGACTTGATCAAGTCGTCCGGACGGGGGCTGAACGGTTCCTCGCCCCGCACGATCAGCGACACCACAGTGTTGCGCGGCAGCCGCAGCTCGCGGACGCTGACGCCGTGGAGCCGCGACCCGGGCGGGACGTGGACCTGCATCATGTCCGCCTTGATGGTGTCCAGCGGGGCGAACTCGATGTCGACGTCGGTGGCGTCCTCTCCGGTGGAGACGCGCAGGATGCGGGCCACCCACGGCAGCGTGGGTGACTGCAGCACGGTGAACACCACCACGAAGGCGAACACCAGGTTGAAGATCGCGTGCGCCGCGGGCGCGCCGGCCGCCAGCGGGACGGTCGCCATGATGATCGGGACGGCGCCGCGCAGGCCCGCCCACGAGATGAACGCCTGCTCGCGCCAGGGCACCTTGAACCAGGCCACGCACAGCACCACCGACAGCGGTCTCGCCACGAAGGTGAGGAAGGCCCCCACCACCACCCCGCCGATCACCTCCGGCCAGGTGATGGTGGTGGGGTCGGCGAGCATGCCGAGCATCACGAACAGTCCGATCTGGGCGATCCAGCCGAGGCCCTCGGCGAACGACCGGGTGGCGTGCCGGTGCGGCAGCGATCCGTTGCCCAGCACGACGGCGGCCACGTACACCGCGGCGAAGCCGGACAGGTGGATCGAGGACGCCACTCCGTAGGCGAGCACCGTCCACCCGATCGCGGCCAGCACGTACAGGCCCGACGCGGGCAGTTCGATGGCTCGCAGCACCCGGATCCCGATCCAGCCCAGCGCGATCCCGATCGCGACGCCGCCGGCGAGTTCCAGGACGATGAGCGCGATCATCAGCGGCGGGGAACTCTGCGACGAGCCGAGCGACATCGCCGTCGCGGTGGCGACCAGCAGCACGATGGGGGCGTCGTTGAAGCCCGACTCGGCCTCGATGACGGCCCGCAGGCGCGGCGGCAGCGGGACGCGGCGCATCACGGCGAAG
>JAEZGC010000019.1 GCA_023437345.1 Actinomycetes bacterium | reverse complement strand
GACCAGGCCTGCGGCGCCCGGGTCGACGCCGTCCTGGCCGACCTCGACGAGGTCACCGGGCCCGCCCTGGCCGCCACCGTGGTGACCGCGGTGGGTGACGGCGCGCTCGCCCTGGGCAACTCGATGGCGATCCGCGACGCCGACCTCGCCCCGATCGCCGACCACCCGGGACAGGTGCACGCCAACCGCGGCCTGTCCGGGATCGACGGCACCGTCTCCACAGCGGCAGGGATCGCGCTGGCCACCGGCGCGCCGGTGACGCTGCTGTGCGGCGACCTGTCCTTCGTCCACGACGCCAACGGGCTGGCGATCGGGCCCGGCGAGCCCCGTCCATTGCTGCGGGTGGTGGTCGCAGACGACGCCGGCGGCGCGATCTTCGCCACCCTCGAGTACGGGCAGCAGCGGTTCGCCGACTCCTTCGAACGGATCTTCGCCACCCCCAGCGGGGCCGACCTCGTGGCCCTGGCGCGGGCCTTCGGCGTCCCGGCGCGGCGGGTGGCCGGGCTCGATGAGCTGCGCGCCGCCCTCGCCGAGCCCGTCACCGGGCCCGAGGTGGTGGTGGTCGGCGTCGACCGCACCGGACGGCGTGAGCTGGCCGCCCGGCTGGCCGCCTGCGCGGTGCCACAGTGATCCCCGAGGTCATCGCCGGGCTGGCCTGGCAGGCCTGGCTGGTGGTGGCTGCCGCCGGCCTGCTCAGCGGGATCTCCAAGACCTCCATCAGCGGGCTGGCAATGGTGGCGGTCGCCCTGGTCGCGCTGGTGATGCCCACCCGCGACTCCACCGGCGCGGTGCTGCTGCTGTTGCTGACCGGGGACCTGGTGGCGATCTGGCTCTATCGGCGCAACGTCGACTGGCGGCTGATCCTGCGATTGGTCCCGCCCGTCCTGATCGGCATCGGGGCCGGCGCGCTGTTCCTCAGCTTCGCCGACGACCTCGTGCTGCGCCGGACCATCGGCATCCTGGTGATCGGGTTGCTGATCCTCGGGTTCTGGCGCAGCCGGCTGCCCACCCACGGCCCGGCGATGGCGGCCGGCTACGGGGGCCTGGCCGGGTTCACCACGATGGTGGCCAACGCAGGCGGCGCGCCGATGAACCTCTACCTGCTCGCGGCAAGGTACGAGAAGTGGCGCTTCATCGGCACCGGGGCCTGGTTCTTCTTCGCGGTGAACGCGATGAAGCTGCCGATCTCGGCCGGCCTGGGCATCGTCAGGGCCGACACCATCGTGCTGTGGGCCACGGTCGCCCCGATCGTGCTGGTCGGCACGTGGCTGGGTCGCGTCCTGATCAAGCGGATCGACCAGAGGATCTTCGAAGGACTCGTCACCGCGTCGGTGGCGGCCTCCGCGCTCTACCTGACCTTCTTCTGACCCCGCCGCGGCGCTCGAGTCAGGCCAGGCCGCGCAGCCAGGCCCGCACCTGGTGGGTGGCGCGGACGTCGTCCTCGTTGTACTCCAGCACCCGGGTGCGGGCACGATCGCGGTCCTCAGGGGTGCCGCCGGCGACGGCCTCGCCGAACCAGGCCATCGAGTTGCGCCCGCCCGGGTCCGGGTCGCGCCAGGAGAACCCGGCGCCCAGCGAGGCGACCACCTTGAGCCCGAGCCCGTCGGTGCCGAAGAAGTGCCTCCGGACGACCGGGAACAGGTCGACGAAGTGCCGGCGGGAGAACTCCACAGCCCACTGCAGGACCGGGTGCTCGTGGCCGCGGGCAAGGCGTTCGAGCTGGTCGCGTTCGTAGCCCGAGTAGTGGAACACCAGCGTGGACGTGGTGCCGACCCGCTCCCGCAGCCAGCTCAACGCGCGGATCGCCAGGGCGGCCTCACCAGCCTCGTCGAGCGGACGGAAGTCGCTGAACTCCACGTAGCCGGCCTCGCCGGTGGCCGGCTCGCTCACCCAGAAGCCCCACAGGTACACCTTCTCGTCTGCCGAGGTCTCCACGTCCAGGTCGATCTCCAGCGGTGCCACCGGCAGGTCGACAGGGTCGGTGCCGATCCGCTCCAGCTGGACGCCGTCGCGCAACAGCAGTGAGCGGCGCTGCGCCAGCCGCAGCCGGTCCTCGGCGCCGGTGCGGTGGCCGACCTTGGGCAGGTACTGGGGGAGGAGGGCGTCGAGGTCGGCGCGCGCGAGGTCGGCGACAGTGGTGACCCCCGCCTCGCGCAGCATCGCGATCTCGTGCCGGTCGAGCGGCGACTTGCTGATCCGCACCGACAGGTCGTCGGGGTCGAGCCGCGCCAGACACACCGGCGACCACACGCACGTCTCGCACTCCCGGCTGCGGATCGGCAGCAGCGCAGGCACCGGGGCGGGCGGCAACGTCACTGCCTGCTGCGCCAACTGCAGCCGGACGCCGAACTCGAAGTCGTAGCGGTCGAGGGCGCTGCTGGCACCCTCCTCCGCGCCGGCCGGCTGGCCGCCGGCCGGCGGGAGGGCCGGGGCGTCGAGGTCGAGCCACACCGCCACCTGCCCCAGCCCCTCCACCGGGTCGTCGCCGACCACCAGCCCCTGCGGGCCACCGGCGTACCCCGCCGACTGCAGCATGCGGTGGTAGTGGGCCAGCCGCAGCGTCAGGTGCCAGCGGTAGCGCCACCGGAACCGGATCCGCGGCAGCGTCTGGCGGGCGGAAAGGCTCGTCAGCGGCGAGACCGTCGCGCAACTGTCGTCGCCGCGGCTGTCGAACATCCGGTAGCTGCGCACCACGCCGGGCACGTAGCCGTCCGGGGTCGCCACGAGCAGGTCCGGCCGCCCCACCCTGTGGTCGGCCGAGGGCAGCCGCCCCCCGATGATGACCGGGACGCCGGCGGCCAGCGCGGCCAGGCAGGCGGCCTCCTGGTCGGCGGCCGGCAGCTCGGTGAGGCCGCGCAGGTCGACCGCCCCCGGGTGGTGGGCCAGCACCTCGGCCAGCACCGTCGCAGCGAAGCCGCGATGGTCGGCGGCCCACTGCGGACGCGGCGGCGGCGGTGGGGCGACCAGCCCCGGCTGGAAGGCGTTGTGGGTCTTCAGCGGGCAGGAGCCCGCCGCCGAGGAGTGGAGCTGGACCATCAGGCGTACGCGCGGTGGAGCGCGACGATCCCCCCGCTGAGGTTCTTCCAGCCGACCTGCCGCCACCCGGCGGCGTGCAGCAGCCTGGCCAGGGTGGGCTGGTCGGGCCAGGCCAGGATCGACTCGCCCAGGTAGTCGTACGCGGCAGGGTTGGACGAGGCGAGCGACGCGAGCCGCGGCAGCGCCTCACGAAGGTAGGCGTGGTAGGCGGCCTGGAACGGCCGCCAGGTCGGGGTGGAGAACTCGCACACCACGATCCGTCCGCCCGGCCGGGTCACCCGGCGGAGTTCCTCGAGCGCCCCGGCGGTGTCCTCGACGTTGCGCAGCCCGAACGAGATGGTGACCGCGTCGAAGGCCGCGTCGGCGAACGGCAGCGCGAGCGCGTCGGCGTTCACGAACGGCAGGTCGGGGTGCTTGCGGCGTCCGGCCGAGAGCATGCCGAACGACAGGTCGGCCGGAACCACCACGGCGCCGGCGTTGGCGAACGGCATCGAGGACGTGCCGGTGCCCGCCGCCAGGTCGAGGATCACCTCGCCGGCGCGGGGCGCCACGGCGGCCACGGTGGCCGAGCGCCAGGCGCGGTCCTGGCCCAGCGACAGCAGGTCGTTCATCAAGTCGTAGCGCCCGGCGACGTGGTCGAACATCGCGGCCACCTCCGCCCGCCGCCGCTCCAGGGTCGCCCGCGCATCCGTCTTCAGCACGGGACTAGCCTGCCACGCGGCGACGACGACCGCCGCCGTGGCCCCGATTCGCGACGAGCCGACGGGTGGGGGACAATCTCAGCCATGGCGAAACGGACCCCGGTGCTCAAGATCACCGGCCTGCGGAAGGCTTTCGGGCCGGTGGTGATCGTGGACAACTTCAATCTCGAGGTCCACGCGGGCGAGGCGGTGGCCCTGACCGGCCGCAATGGCGCCGGCAAGTCGACGGTGCTGCGCTGCGTGGTCGGCGCCGAGCGCCCCGACGAGGGCACCGTCACGGTGAAGGGCGTCCAGGTCAGCGAGACCAACCCCGAGATCCGCCGCGAGGTCGCCACGGTGATCGATGACCTCGACTTCTTCCCCGACCTGTCAGTGGTCGAGCACCTCGACCTGCTCGCCAGGGCGCACGGCATCCCGGACGCCGAGGCAGCTGTGGACGAGGTGCTGCACGAGGTGCAGCTTGTGCCCCAGTCCGGCCAGTTGCCGGCCACCCTGTCGTCGGGCCAGCGGCGCCGACTCGCCCTGGCGACGGCATTCGTCAGGCCGCGCTCCCTGCTGATCCTCGACGAGCCCGAGCAGCGCCTCGACACCGAGGGCGTGGCCTGGCTGGCCGAGCGGTTGAAGGCCGAACGGGCCCGCGGCCTGGCGATCCTGATGGCCAGCCACGAGCCGGCGCTGGTCGACGCGGTGGCCTCCCGGGTGGTCCGCCTGGCGGGGTTCGAGGCCGCCCTCCCCACCGGCGACGACGAGGCCGAATGAGCAAGAAGTCCCGCAAGCTGATCCGCTCTGCGGTCGTCGAACCGGCGGCCGAGCCGGCCGCACCGCCGATCACCGAGCCCGAACCCGCCCCCGAGTTCTTCTTCGTCTCGTCCGACACCAGCGAAGTCGACGAGAAGGACCTGCACGACCAGATCAAGCTGTGGCGCCACGGCCGCGCCACCCGCACCCTCGGCGAGGTGCTGCAGGACGGCTACGTGGCGGTGTTCAGCATCGTCCTGCTCGGCGCGATGGCGGTCAACGTGATCCTGAGCGCCCAATCCGGCGCGTCGGCGTGCACCACCGAACAGTGCGGCGTGGCCCGGCTGACGATGCCGACAGCGATGGTGCTGGCCTGCTTCGCCCTCACCCTGTCGGCGGCCCGGCTCTTCGGACCGGTCCTCGCCTCGGCTGCTGAGGGCTTCTGGCTGATGGACGCGCCGCTCAGCCGTCGTCGGCTGCTGCGCGGCCGGCTCGTCCTTGTCGTGGTGATCGCCGGGGTGCTGGCCGCCGCGCTGACCGCGCTGGTCTCGGCCCTGGTCGGGATGTCGGTCGGCCCGCTGCTGCTGTGGACGGCGGCCGCCGGGCTGGGCAGCGCCGCGCTGATGGCGGTCGCCGGCGCCGAGCAGGGCGTGGAGCGGACAGTGCGGGTGCGCGGCCTGCTGTGGCTGTTCGCGCTGGCCACCCTGGTGGTGCTGCTGTTCGTGGTCTCGATAGCTGCCGGCTGGCTGCCGGCCGCTGCCGGGGCGCAACTCGACCGCGCGGTCTGGGTGGTGGCCGCGGTTGCGGCGGCAGCGGTGGCCGCGCTGGTCGCCGGCCTCGTGGTGGCGGGGAGCCGGCTCGAGCAGATCCGCCGCGCCCGGCTGCTGTCCGGCGGCTCGCTGGTGGCCGGCATGCAGGGCGCGATGTTCGCCCTCGACTTCGGCCTGATCCGCGACATCCTCGTCGAGCGGGACGCCGCCGCGCGCGGCCACGTCCATCCCACCAAGGGCAGGTGGCTGGGCATCCGGGCGTTGATCTGGCGCGACCTCGAGCGGTTGTGGCGCTACCCCAAGCCGTGGATAGCGCTGGCGGTCAGCCTTGTGGTCCCGTACGCCGCCGACGCACTTCGGATGAGCCAGCTGAACCCGCTGGTCAGCGGGCTCGGCCTTGTGGTGGCGATGGTGCCGTTCCTCGGCAGCCTGCGGGTGCTGACCCGCAGCGGCGGCCTGGCCCGGACGATGCCCTTCAAGACCTCGGCGATGCGGACCGCCGCGATGGCGGTGCCGGCGGGCCTGGCGCTGCTGTGGGCGGCGCTGGCCACCCCGGCCTTTGTCGGGATCGCGCAGACCGGTGCCGACCGTCCGCTACTGGCCGGCGCCCTCGCCTCCCTGGTGACCGCCGTGGCGGGCCTGTTCGGCGCGGTGCGCTGGGTGACCGCCAAGCGGGTCGACTTCGGTGTTCCAATGATGGCCACCGAGTCCGGCGCTATGCCGCCCACCCTGGTGTTCAACCTGTTCCGCGGCATCGACGTGGTGGCCGCGGTCACCCTGCCGATGGTGCTGGGGATGCCGGTGACGTGGTCGCTGGGGATCGCCGGCGTGGTCTTCGTCCTGCTGCGCGGCACCTTCAACATGGACGAACTCAAGGCCGAGCAGGCAGCGCTGCAGCGCGAGGAGGCGGCCCGCAAGGCCGGGACCGCGGAGAAGACGAAGATCGTCAGGCCCTCCCGCTGAAGCCCGGCGCGCGGCACCGGAGGACTCCGATGCCGCGCGCGGTGAACCTGGGTCGGGATCAGAGCTCGAAAAGCACGTCCCCGGCGCTGACCTCGGAGCCCACCACGTTCGAGGTGACCGAATCGGCGGGCCGGTCGAGGGCGACGACGATCACTGTGCTGCTGAACCCGCGGGCGACGATGTCGGCAGGATCCCAGGTGATCACCGGGTCGCCGGCCGAGATGGTGGCACCGTCGCTGGCGTGGAGTTCGAACCCCTCGCCGTTCAGCGACACGGTGTCGATGCCCAGGTGCACCAGCACCCCGGCACCGTCCGCGGTTGCCATCGCGAGAGCGTGGGGGTGGAGTTTGACGATGGTCCCCGAGACGGGGGAGACCACTGTGGTGCGGCCGGCGGCCGGACGGATCCCGACCCCGGGTCCCACCATCTGGCCGGCGAAGACCGGGTCCTCGACGTCAGTGATCGCTATCACGGTGCCCGCGCACGGGGCCTGCACGGCGGTCACAGCAGGGCCCCCGTAGCTTCGATGTTGCCAGCGCCGCCGAGCCCGGCGACGGTCTGCTCTGCCTTGCTTGCCATCTGGGTCCTCTCTGACTGGGGTGGGATTGACACCTGACCGGTACGTTAGCATGATGGGCAGCCAGTGGTACGTACCAGTACGCACAAGCTACGGTGGATGGTGGGGTGGTC
Source organism: Actinomycetes bacterium (assembly GCA_023437345.1). Classification (GTDB taxonomy): domain Bacteria; phylum Actinomycetota; class Actinomycetes; order Propionibacteriales; family Propionibacteriaceae; genus Propionicimonas. The sequence goes on along the minus strand of JAEZGC010000019.1, from coordinate 2,978 downwards.
ATGGCGGACGAGCTGTTCACCGGCCCGGTGCCCAAGCACCGTCAGCTGCGGGACCGGATCATCGCGCTCTGCGTGCCCGGCCAGGCGATCCCGTCCGAGCGCGAGCTCATGCAGGCCCACGGGGTGTCCCGCGCAACGGTCAGGAAGGCCATCGACGGCCTGGTGGCCGACGGTGTGCTGCACCGGACCCAGGGGCTGGGCACCTTCGCCCTGCGACCCCGCGTCGAGTCGACCCTGCACCTGGCGTCGTTCACCGCCGACATGCGACGGCGAGGCCTCACGCCGTCCACGAGGCTGCTTGGGGTCGAGCTGCGGCGTCCGCCATCGGAGGTGGCGGGGGCGCTCGGCCTTGGCACGTCGGACCCGGCGTGGCGGATCACCAGGATCCGGCTCGCCGACGGCCAGCCGCTGGCCCATGAGGACGGTTGGTACCCCGGGCCCGCGCTGCCCGGCCTCGACCAGCACGACCTGGAGGGCGAATCGCTGTACCGGATCCTCGGCGAGGAGTACGGCTACTGGATCGACAGTGCGGTGCAGGTGCTGTGGGCGGACAGCGCCTCGCCCGACGTGGCCGGACTGCTCGCCGCCCCTGCCGGCACACCCCTGCTGGTGTTCCGCCGGGAGTCCCGCGCTGCCGGGCGTCCGGTCGAACACGTGGTCTCCCGCTACCGCGGCGACCGCTACCAGCTCCACATGGAGCTGCGCAGCGACCTGCTGCCCGGCACCCGTCCGGGCGAAAGGTGAAGTCGCGTGCGAAGCGGTGATGTACTGCTTGCGGCTCCGGGTCGCCACAGCACGCGCAGCCCGCAGGCGCCCCGGATCCGGGGCGACGAACCACGGCCCGACCGGGCCAGGAGAACGAGGTAGTCCGCCATGGAAGTCATCATCTGCCCCACCAGCGAGCGGGTCGGCCAGGTCGCTGCGGCCAGGGCGGCAAGGCTGGCCGCCGGAATCGGGCCGGCTGTCGTGCTGGGGGTTGCCACCGGGTCCTCGCCGGTGCAGACCTATCGCGAGCTGGCGGCGCTGGCCGAGGCGGGGGAGCTCGACCTGTCGCGGGCGTCGGCGTTCGCCCTCGACGAGTACGTCGGCCTGCCCAAGGGCCACCCCGAGAGCTACCACGAGGTGATCCACCGGACGGTCACCGTCCCGCTGGGCCTCGACCCGGCGCGGGTCCACGTCCCTGACGGCTTCGCCGAGGACCTGCAGTCCGCCGGGCCCGCCTACGAGGCGGCCATCGAGGCCGCGGGTGGGATCGACATCCAGTTCCTCGGGGTGGGCGCCAACGGGCACATCGGCTTCAACGAGCCGAGCAGCTCGCTGTCGTCCCGCACCCGCATCAAGACCCTCACAGCGCGCACCCGGCGGGACAATGCCCGCTTCTTCGCCTCCATCGACGAGGTGCCGCGGCACTGCCTCACGCAGGGACTGGGGACGATCATGGCCGCCCGCCACATCATCCTGGTGGCCACCGGCGAGGCGAAGGCGGAGGCTGTCGCCGCAGTGGTGGAGGGGCCGATCACCGCGATGTGGCCGGGATCGGTGCTGCAGCTTCACGAGGACGCGACGGTGGTGGTGGACGAGGCGGCCGCGGCCCGGCTGGCGCTGAAGGACTACTACAAGGAGACCGTCGCCCACCTGCCCGCCTGGCAGCGGATAGAGATCTGACCGGCGATGCTGATCAGCGGGCAGCGGGTGCTGCTGGGTGACGAGCCGGCCCTGGTCCCCGGCTGGGTCGAGGTCGCCGGCGACCGGATCGTGGCCGCCGGGCCGGGGCAGCCGCCGCGTCCGGCGGACGAGGTGGCGCCCGGCGTGCTGGCCCCCGGCTACGTCGACGTGCACTGCCACGGTGGCGGGGGCGCGTCCTTCATCACCGAGGACCGTGAGCAGGCAAGGGTGGCGATCGCCGCCCACCGGCAGCGGGGCACCACGGCGATGGTCGCCTCGCTGGTCACCGGCGCGCTGCCCGACCTGCACCGCCAGGTTGCCGTCCTGGCCGACCTGGTCGAGGCCGGCGAGCTGGTCGGGATCCACCTGGAAGGCCCCTGGTTGGCCGAGGAGTACAAGGGTGCCCATCCGTCAGCGCTGTTGGCCGACCCCGCAGCGCCCGACGTCGCTGCGCTGCTGGACACCGGTCGCGGCACGGTGCGGATGGCGACCATCGCCCCGGAGCGGGCGGGCGCGCTGGAGGCGATCCGGCTGATGGCCGGCCGGGGCTGCGTTGCGGCGGTCGGCCATTGCAACGCCGACTACGACACGACGCGGGCCGCGGTCGACGCCGGTGCCCGCGGCGCCACCCACCTGTTCAACGCCATGCCAGGGCTCGGGCACCGGGCGCCGGGCCCCGTCCTCGCGCTGTGGCAGGACCCGCGCGTCATGCTCGAGCTGGTGCTCGACGGCGTCCACGTCCGACCTGAACTTGTCGCCTGGGTGATGGCGACCGCCCCGGGCCGGGTGGCGCTGATCACCGACGCCATGGCGGCTGCCGGCGGCGAGGACGGCGACTACCTGCTCGGCGAGCTGGCCGTCGAGGTGCGCGGCGGGGTGGCCCGGGTTGCCGGTCAGGACACCATCGCCGGCTCGACGCTCACCCTCGACCGCGCGGTGCGCAACGCGGTGGCCGCCGGGGTCGGGCTCGTCCCTGCGCTGCGGGCGGCGACCACGGTGCCGGCCGACTACCTCGGGCTGGCCGAGGTGGGACGGATCGCGCCCGGCAGGCGGGCCGACCTGGTGGTCCTCGACGACGCCCTGCAGGTCACCCGCGTGCTGTGGCGCGGCCACTGGCAGTAGCCCGGGTTGTCGTCTCCCCACCTCGCGCTAGTGGTGAGTGTCCCTCCCGACTATGCGAGGGACACTCACCAGTAACGCGGTTCGAAACTGTCCTCGCGCCCCAGTCCACCGCCTCCCGCCCCTCTTTCCCCGCCAGTGGTGAGTGTCCCTCCCGACTATGCGAGGGACACTCACCAGTAACGCGGTTCGAA
>JAEZGC010000107.1 GCA_023437345.1 Actinomycetes bacterium | reverse complement strand
CAACTCCGGGTCCTCGGTCAGGCAGGCAGCTCGATGGCGCCAGTCCATGAAGAACACATCTCCTTTAAGTGGGTCGATACCACAGTCGGGGCAAATCCCCCGTTTGGCAAGGGGCCGGGCGCGGGCTTGATAGGCGCCCGTTCAACCTTGGACCGCGGCCAGCGCCGAAACAAGTGTAGGCGGTAGAAATCGGTTACTCGTCCAGCAACGCGGAACTCGCGTGAACGTGTGACAACTGCCCGCGCGGGGCCCGGGTAGGCTGCCCGGGTGCCCAGCCCGAAGCAGCGCCCCGTCCGGAGCGCGGGGATGATTGTCGCCTGTGCCGGCGCCGCTGTGTCGGGGCTGCTGGTGATCGGGTTCGCGATCGCCTCCCTCGCCTCGGGGCACGGCACGTTCAGCGGCGCCATCGCCGGCTGGCTCGGCGTGTACGGCCTGGTCTGCCTGGCCGCCGCGTATGCGTTGTGGCGCGGCCACCTGCTGGGGCGCGGACCCGTCCTGACGTTGTCGGCGCTGAACCTGTTCGTCGCGTTCACGATGACCCCGACCGCGCCGCTGGCGTGGCTGGTGGTGGTCGTGGCGGCGGTGACCGTGGTGGCGGTGGCGCTGCCGTCGACGGCGCGCGGGCTCGAATGGCCGCTCAGGCCAGCCGACGAGCCCCCGCCGAAGGATGCGCCCCGAAGCTGACCGGGGCGCCGAAACCTGCTGCCGCGAACGCGTCGGTGACCGCTGACGCTGCCGGTTCGGCCAGCGCTGTGGGGATCAGGGCCAGGACGCAGCCGCCGAAGCCGCCGCCGGTCATCCGGGCGCCCAGCGCGCCGCTGGCCAGCAACGTCTCGACAGCGAGGTCCACCGTCGGCACGGTGATCTCGTAGTCGTCCCGCATCGAGGCGTGCGAGGCAGTCATCAACGACCCCATCCGCTCGAAGTCGCCCGCCGACAGCGCCGCGGTAGCGTCCAGCACGCGCTGGTTCTCGGTGACCACGTGCCGCACCCGGCGGGCGGTCAGGTCGTCAAGCCGGGGCAGCGCGGCGTCCAGGTCGGTCACCTCCCGCAACAGGTCGACGCCGAGGACCTCGCAGGCCTGGGTGCAGGTGGCGCGGCGCGCGGCGTACTCTCCGTCGACGTGGCTGTGCGGGGTCCTGGTGTCGATGACAAGGATCTCCAAGCCTGCGCCGGCCAGTTCGAGCGGGATCTGCCGCGTCTGGAGCGTGTGGCAGTCGAGGAACAGCGCGTGGTCGGCGGTGCACAGGGTGGAGGCCGCCTGGTCCATCAGGCCCGTCGGCGCGCCCACGTAGGCGTTCTCGGCACGCTGCGCGGTCCGGGCCCGGTCCATCCCGGCGATGTCCAGCCCGTACAGGTCGCACAGCGCGGTCAGCGTCGCGCACTCGATGGCCGCCGAGGACGACAGCCCGGCACCGATCGGCACGTCGGAGGTGAGCACGAAGTCGGCGCCGCCCACCTCGTGGCCGGCCTCCCGCAGCGCCCACACGACGCCGGCCAGGTAGGCGTGCCACCCGCTCTCGCCGGGAGTGAGCGAGTCGGACTCGACGGTGCTGTCCAGGTCGAGGGAGGTGAACCGCCAGCGGCCGTCGTCGCGCCGGGCGGCGGCCAGCCGGGCGGCCTGGGGGATCGCGAAGGGCAGCACGAAGCCGCCGTTGTAGTCGGTGTGCTCGCCGATCAGGTTGATCCGTCCCGGTGCCGCCCACACCCCTTCGGGCGGGCGGCCGACCAGTTCGGTGAACCTGTCGGCGACCGCCAGCTGTCCGCTCATTCGTCCTCGTCGTCGTCCAGCCGGGCCAGCCAGGTGGCCAGGCGCTCCACAGGTACCTCGAACTCGGGGTGGAGGTCGACGAACACCCGCAACTGCTCAGCCAGCCAGTCGAGGCTGACCTCCTCCTCGCCGCGGCGCTGCGCCAACTCCTCGATCCCGCGATCAGTGAAGTACATGGCTCACTCCGCCAACGCGCGTTCCAGCAGGTCGGTCGCCTGCTCGAGGTGGACGCGGAGCGCACCGACCGCAGGGGCGGAGGCGGCCGGCCGGGTGATCCCGGTCAGCTGCAGCTCGTAGCTGGGCAGGTGGGCGGCGATGGCGGCCGGCAGGTTGGCCTTCAGGAACCACCAGGCGCCCTGGTTCTCCGGCTCGTCCTGGACGTAGCGCACGTCGCTGACGTGCCGGTAGCGGTCCAGTTCCGCGGCGAGTTCCTTGGCGGGCAGCGGGTAGAGGCGCTCCAGCGGGAGGATCGCCACCTTCTGGTCGAGCTCCGCCTCGCTGCGGGCGGCTGCCAGGTCCCAGCGAACCTTGCCAGAGCACATGATGATGCGCTCGACGGTGGCCGGGTCGGTGATCGTCGGGTCGCCGAGGGCCGGCTGCCACCGTCCTGCGGTGAACTCCTCCACGGGCGAGACCGCAGCCTTGTTGCGCAGCATCGACTTGGGGGTGGCGATCACCACGGGGCGGTGCCAGTTGACGTAGGCGTGGGTGCGCAGCAGGTGGAAGTAGCTGGCCGGGGTGGACGGCTGGCAGACCGCCAACGAGCCCTCCGAGCACAGCGTCAGCCAGCGCTCAAGTCGGGCCGACGAATGGTCGGGGCCCTGGCCCTCGTAGCCGTGCGGCAGCAGCAGCACCACGCCCGACTTCTGGGTCCACTTCGAGTTGCCGGCCGAGATGAACTCGTCGGCTATCGTCTGGGCGCCGTTGGCGAAGTCGCCGTACTGCGCCTCCCAGCACACCAGGGCGTCGGGGGCGGCCACCGAGTAGCCGTACTCGAAGCCCATCGCGGCGTACTCACTGAGCAGCGAGTCGAAGACGTGGAACTGGCCCTGGTCCTCGGCCAGGTGCTTCAGCGGAACCCACGCCTCGTTGGTCACCCGGTCGACTATCGCGGCGAACCGCTGGCTGAACGTGCCGCGGCGGGTGTCCTGCCCGACGAGCCGGACCGGGCGCCCCTCCAGCAGCAGCGATCCGAAGGCGAGCATCTCCGCGGTCGCCCAGTCGATCGGGCCGGTGCGGATCGCGTCGGCGCGCCGCTGCAGCTGGGGCAGCACCTTGGGATGGACGGTGAACCCCGGCGGGAAGGTGAGGTGGGCGGCGGCCACGGCGTCCATGGTCTCGGGGGTGATGGCGGTGCCCCGGTCCTTGCCGAGCTTGGCCGGGTAGTACGGTGCCTTGCGGTAGGTCTCGTCCTCGACCGGGGACGCCTGCCGCACCTCCTTGAAGACGCCCTCCAGGCGCTCGCGGAAGCGCCCGATGACCTGCTCGGCGTCGTCGGTGGAGATGTCACCGCGGCCGATCAGGGCTTCTGTGTAGAGGGTGCGGACGCTGCGCTTCTGCTCGATCAGGTCGTACATGAGCGGCTGGGTGAAGCTCGGGTCGTCGCCCTCGTTGTGGCCGCGCCGGCGGTAGCAGACCAGGTCGATCACGACGTCCTTGGCGAAGCGCTGGCGGAAGTCGAAGGCGATCTGCGCGACCCGGGCCACCGCCTCCGGGTCGTCGCCGTTGACGTGGAAGATCGGCGACTGGAAGCCCTTGGCCAGGTCGGTGGCGTAGACGGTCGAGCGCGATTCGACCGGCGCGGTGGTGAAGCCGACCTGGTTGTTGATCACCAGGTGGATGGTGCCGCCGGTCTTGTACGCGCGCAGCTGGCTCATCTGCAGGGTCTCGTAGACCACGCCCTGGCCGGCGAAGCTGGCGTCGCCGTGGATCAGCACCGGCAGGACGGGGAAGACGCCGTCGGTGCGGGCGTGCTGGTCGAGCTTGGCCCGCACGATGCCCTCCAGCACGGGGCTGACCGCCTCGAGGTGGCTGGGGTTGGCTGCCACCGACGTCTTGATCGTCTTGCCGGAGGCGGCGGCGAACTGGCCCTCAGAGCCGAGGTGGTACTTGACGTCGCCGCTGCCCTCGGCCAGCCGCGGATCGAAGCCGCCGTCGAACTCGCGGAAGATCTGGGCGTAGGACTTGCCGACGATGTTGGCCAGGACGTTCAGTCGGCCGCGGTGCGGCATGCCGATGATCGCCTCGTCGAGGTCGGCGTTTGCGGCCCGCTCGCAGACCTCGTCGAGGAAGACGATGGCCGATTCGCCGCCTTCGAGCGAGAACCGCTTCTGGCCGACGAACTTGGTCTGCAGGAAGGTCTCGAAGATCTCCGCCTCGTTGAGCTTGTCGAGGATCCGCAGGTGTTCCTCGCGGGGCCACGGGACGAACGGCCGCTCGAAGCGTTCCTGGATCCAGGCCCGCTGGGCGTTGTCGGCGATGTGCATGTACTCGACGCCCACGGTGCGGCAGTAGGAGCCGCGCAGCCCGGCGAGTATCTCGCGCATGGTGAGCAGACGGCCGTCCTGGCTGCCCAGGTCGCCGATCGGGAAGCTGCGGTCGAGGTCCCACAGGGTCAGGCCGTGGTACTCGATGGCGAGCTCGGGGTGGGTGCGCTGGCGGTACTCCAGCGGGTCGATGTCGGCCATGTAGTGGCCGAGCGTCCGGTAGGCGTTGATCAGCGCGAACACCCGGGCGGCGCGGGGGACCACACCCTGGCGGCCGTCGTTGACGTCGGCGGCCCAGCGGATCGGGGTGTACGGCACCCGTAGCGAGGCGAAGATCTCGTCGTAGAAGTCGTGCTTGCCGATCAGCAGTTCGTGCATCCGGCGCAGGAACTCCCCGGACTGGGCGCCCTGGATGACCCGGTGGTCGTAGGTGGAGGTGAGGCTGGTCACCTTCGACACCCCGAGGTCGTTGATCCGCTCCTGGCTGGTGCCCTGGAACTCGGGCGGGTAGTCGATGGACCCGACCCCGAGGATCAGGCTCTGGCCGGGCATCAGGCGCGGCACCGAGTGGTTGGTGCCAAGGCCGCCGGGGTTGGTGAGGCTGGCGGTGGTGCCGACGAAGTCGTCAACCCCCAGCTCGTTGTTGCGGGCCCGGCGGACCAGCTTCTCGTAGGCGGCCCAGAACTGGGCGAAGCTGAGGCTGGCGCAGTTCTTGATGTTCGGCACCAGCAGCTGGCGGGTGCCGTCCGGCTTGGTCTGGTCGATCGCCAGGCCGAGGTTGATGGCCGGCGGGGTCACGACGTGCGGCTTGCCGTCGATCACCTCGTAGTGGTTGTTCATCTCGGGCATCGCGGCGAGTGCGCGCACCATGGCGTAGCCGATGAGGTGGGTGAAGGAGACCTTCCCGCCGGTGGAGCGGGCGAGGTGCTCGTTGATCATCTGGCGCTGGTCGATGGCCAGCTTCATCGGCACCTCACGCACGCTGGTGGCGGTCGGGACGGCCAGCGACGCGTCCATGTTCTGGGCGGTCCGCATCGGCGCCCCGCGCAGCGGCGTCTTCACCGATTCGGCAGGCGCGGACGCCGGGGTGGCGGCATGCCGCGGAAGGTCCGGCGGGACGCCCATCCCGGTGCCGGGTGCCTCCGGGC
>JAEZGC010000031.1 GCA_023437345.1 Actinomycetes bacterium | reverse complement strand
CTCCGGGACTGGTCATGAAGCTGCCGCTGAGGTCGAACGCCCGCGCCAAGATGCGGGCGGTCACCGACGGGTTCGTCAAGGTGATCTGCCTGCCGCTGACCGGCATCGTGATCGGAGGCGTCGTGGTGGGCCCGGCGGCCAGCGAGCTCATCCATCCGCTGTCGGCGGCCGTCCGCACCAAGCTGACCGTCGATCAGCTCGCGGCGTCCTTCACCGTCTACCCGTCGCTGAGCGGCTCGCTGGCCGAGGCAGCCCAGCGGTTGCACGGCCACCGCACCGACGAGGTCATCACCTACTGACGCGCGGCCGGGCGCCCGTCAGCGGGCCGCCGACGCGGGGTCGGCCAGCACCCTGCTGAAGGCGAGCTGCGCGGCGCCGATCATCAGCAGGTGCGAGCCGACCTCGGTGGCGGTGATCCGCACCCCGTCGAAGGACGGCGGCAGGGCGGCCTGGGCGACAGCGGCGTGCAGCCGGTCGGGGTCGTAGGCCAGCAGCGCCGCCAGGAAGCCGCCCAGCGCCACCACCTGGGGATTGAGCAGGTTGATGACGGCAGCGAGGGCGGTGGCGAGGTGATCGAGCTGCCGCTCGACCACGGCCCGCACCCTGGGCGACCTGTCGGCCAGCAGGGTCCGCTCGAAGGCGTCCGGATCGACCCGGTCCACACCGAGGGCCGCCACAAGTTCGGCGCGGGTGACCTCCGCCTCGAGGGTGCCGCTGATGCCGGCGGAATCGACCACCGGAGAGCTCGACACCCTGATGTGGCCCAGCTCGCCGCCGTAGCCGGACGCGCCGGCCAGCAGCTCGCCGCCGGCGACCATCCCGCCGCCGATCCCGCTGGCCCCGCCGTTGAGGTAGATGAAGTGCTGCTTGCCGCGTCCGGCCCCGAAGTCCCGCTCGGCCAGGGCGCCGAGCCCGGCGTCATTGGCGACCGCCACCGGCAGGCCGGTGGCCCGCGCCAGCGGCTCGCCGAACGGTTCCTCGTGCCAGTTCAGGTGGGGGGCGTTCATCACGACGCCGTCGCGGGTGCGCACCTGTCCGGGGACGGCCACCCCGATGCCGGCCATCAGGTGCTCGTCGAGCTCCAGCTGCATGCCGCCCACCACCGAGGCGATGATGCTGACCGCCTCGGCGGCCGAGGGGATCCTGTCGTACTCGTGGCGGATCACCCGCTTCAGGGTCCCGTCCAGCCCCACCAGCCCGATGGTGAGCGCATCGATCTCGGGGTTCACCGCGATGGCGGCGACATCGGGCCGGACCTCGACCACCGGGCTGGGGCGGCCCACCCGGCGGGAGGCGCCCGGCTCGCGCTCGGTGACCAGGTTCAGTTCTACGAGGTCGGACACGAGGCTGGCGATGGTGGAGCGGTTGCGTCCGGTGGCACGGCTGAGCGCGGCCCGCGAGCGCGGGCCTGAAAGGTACAGGATGCGCAGGACCGCTGAGAGATTGGAGCGCCGGATGCTCTCCGTGGTCCCCGTGCTGGTGGTGCCGGCAGGCATCGGGCGCCTCCTTCGACACCACGCCACAGTCGTTTGTGGCTAGGCGCAACATAACCCGCGCGGGTGCTGCTGGCAAGCCTGCGCCCACCACGGCGGGTCTCCATCACCAGTACCGGCGGGCCACGCACTCCCGGATTCCGCGATCGCCGTCAGCGGCGCGCTGCTGGAGGTGGACACCTGCCGAGTCCGGTTATATGTTGGTGAAGGCAACATTCGCACGCTGTCGTGACAGATTGGACCTCTCGTGACTCCCACACCGACCCCGGCCGACAAGTTCACCTTCGGCCTTTGGACCGTTGGCTACGCCGGAAATGATCCCTTCGGCCCTGCCACCCGCGCCCCACTGGACGTCGTCCACGTGGTGGAGAAGCTCGCCGAGCTCGGCGCCTACGGCCTCACCTTCCACGATGACGACCTGTTCGCCTTCGGGTCGACCGAGGACGAGCGGCGCAAGCAGATCGACCGACTCAAGGCAGCCCTCGAGGCGACCGGCCTGAAGACGCCGATGATCACCACGAACCTGTTCAGCCAGCCGGTGTTCAAGGACGGCGGGTTCACCTCCAACGACCGCACCGTCCGCCGCTTCGCGCTGCGCAAGGTGCTGCGCAACATCGACCTCGCCGCCGAGCTCGGTGCTACCACGTTCGTGATGTGGGGCGGTCGCGAGGGCGCCGAGTACGACGCGGCCAAGGACATCCGGGCCGCCCTGGAGCGCTACCGCGAGGCAGTCAACCTGCTCGGCCAGTACGTCGTCGACAAGGGCTACGACATCAAGTTCGCGATCGAGCCGAAGCCTAACGAGCCTCGTGGCGACATCCTGCTGCCGACGGTCGGCCACGCTATCGCCTTCATCGAGACGCTTGAGCGTCCCGAGATGGTGGGCCTCAACCCCGAGGTCGGCCACGAGCAGATGGCCGGGCTCAACTTCGCCTCCGCGATCGCGCAGGCGCTGTACCACGGCAAGCTCTTCCACATCGACCTGAATGGTCAACGCGGCATCAAGTACGACCAGGACCTGGTCTTCGGCCACGGCGACCTGCACAACTCGTTCGCGTTGGTCGACCTGCTGGAGAACGGCGGTCCGGACGGAGGCCAGGCCTACACCGGTCCGCGCCACTTCGACTACAAGCCCTCGCGCACCGAGAACGAGGACGGGGTCTGGGTGTCGGCCGCTGCCAACATGAAGACCTACCTGCTGCTCAAGGAGCGGGCGGCGGCCTTCCGTGCCGATCCCGAGGTCCAGGAGGCGCTCGCGGCGGCCAAGGTGCCCGAGCTGTCGGTGCCCACGCTGGGCGACGGCGAGAGCTACGACGACCTGATCGCCGACCGCTCCGCGTTCGAGGACTTCAACGCCGGCGCGTACTTCGATGAGATCGGGTTCGGCTTCGTCAGGGTCCAGCAGCTCGCCACCGAGCACCTGCTCGGCGCCCGCTGAGAACGGAGGGGTGGGGATGGCCCGGGTGGTCGGGGTCGATTCGTCGACCCAGAGCTGCAAGGTTGTGGTGCGGGACTCCGAAACCGGACAGCTGCTGGCCAGCGGCCGGGCCCCCCATCCCGACGGGACTGCCGTCGATCCACAGCACTGGTGGACGGCGCTGCAGGACGCGTTGGCGCAGGCCGGAGGCCTGGCTGATGTCGAGGCGGTGTCGATAGGCGGCCAGCAGCACGGCATGGTGGCCCTCGACGACCAGGGCCGGGTGATCCGCGATGCGCTGCTGTGGAACGACACCCGTTCCGCCGGCGCCGCCCGGGACCTGATCGAGGAAGTGGGGGCTGAGGACCTGGTGGGACGGACCGGGTTGGTCCCGGTCGCGTCCTTCACCGCCACCAAGCTGCGCTGGCTGCGTGACGCCGAGCCGGAGAACGCCGCACGGGTGGCCGCCGTCGCGCTGCCGCACGACTGGCTGACCTGGCGGCTGCGCGGCTACGGACCGGCGGGGGAGTCCGAGCTGGGTCCCGACCTGTCCGAGCTGGTGACCGACCGCTCCGACGCCTCGGGCACCGCGTACTGGTCGCCGGTGACCGGGGAGTACGACACAGACCTGCTCACCCGGGCGCTGGGCCACGAGGCGATCCTGCCGCGCGTGCTCGGCCCGTCGGAGTCGGTTCCGGGGCCCGGCTTCCTGGTTGGCCCCGGGGCCGGCGACAACGCCGCCGCGGCGCTCGGGCTGGACGCCCGGCCCGGTGACGTGGTCGTCTCGATCGGCACCTCGGGCACCGTCTTCGCGGCGACCGACGCCCCCGTCACCGACGCGACCGGGGCGGTGGCCGGCTTCGCAGACGCCACCGGTGGCTTCCTGCCGCTCGTGGCGACGTTGAACGCCGCCCGCGTGGTCGGCTCCTTCGCCACCTTGCTGGGGGTCGACTTCGACGAGCTGGGCCGGCTCGCGCTGGCCGCGTCGCCCGGCTCGGGCGGGGCAGTCCTTGTGCCGTACTTCGAGGGGGAGCGCACCCCCAACCTGCCTGACGCCACCGCCTCGCTGGTGGGGCTGACCCTGGCCAGCACGACCCGCGAGAACCTGGCAAGAGCCAGCATCGAGGGCATGTTGTGCGGGTTGTCGGCCGGACTGGACGCGATCCGCGTGCTCGGTGTGGCGGCGAACCGGATCCTGCTGATCGGCGGCGCCGCCGCGAACCCTGCGGTGCAGGCGATAGCGGCCCAGGTCTTCGACGTGCCGGTGTTCGTCCCGCGCCCCGGGGAGTATGTGGCCGACGGGGCGGCCCGCCAGGCCGCCTGGGTGCTCACCGGGCAGCGTCCGGAGTGGCCGGTGGAGCTGGTCGCCTCGCCGGAGCCCGACCCGCAGCCGCTGATCCGCGAGCAGTACGAGGCGGCAGCCGGCGCCTACCTCTGAGGGCATCCGGTTTCCCCCGGACAAAATCCGGGGGAACTCGGGCCCTCGAGTGCAATGCGCCCTCGACCCGCTCGTCCTCCCCGGTTTCTGTCGGGTGCGGACGGGTGTTGTCCGCGGCTCAGGCGTCGGCGATTTCGCAGAGCACCTGCCCGCTGGTCACCGGGTCGCCCGACTGCACCTGCAGCCGGGCCACCACCCCGGCGCGGTGCGCGTTGATCGGCTGCTCCATCTTCATGGCCTCCAGCACCACCACCAGGTCGCCCTCGTTGACCTGGTCACCCTCGACCACTGCCACCTTCACCACGGTGCCCTGCATCGGGGCGGCGAGTTCGTTGGTGGCCGGCGCCTTGGCCCGCGTGTCGCCGGTGCTGCGCCGGGTAGGACGCTTCGGGGCACTGGCCCGGACCGCCGGGGCGCTGAGCGCGGCCGGCAGCCGCACCTCGATCCGCCGGCCGTCGACCTCCACCACGTAGCTGGCCCGCTGCTCCTCGTCGGTCTCGCCCAGCGCGCCGGTGTACGGCTCGATGGGGGTGGCGAACTCGGTCTCGATCCAGCGGGTGTGGACGCCGAAGGCGCCGTCTGCGGCGACGAAGGCGGGCTCCTGGAGCACGGCGCGGTGGAAGGGCAGCACCGAGGGCATCCCCTCCAGCACCGTCTCGGCGAGGGCGCGCCGGGCCCGCTCGATGGCCTGGCGGCGGGTCGCGCCGGTCACCACGATCTTGGCCACCAGCGAGTCGAAGGCGCCCGGGACAGCCATCCCGGCGAGGTAGCCGGCGTCCACCCGCACGCCGGGCCCGGTCGGCGGCTGCCACGCGGTCAGCGTGCCGGGGGCGGGCATGAAACTGCGCCCGGCGTCCTCGGCGTTGACCCGGAACTCGATCGAGTGCCCCCGCACCGCTGGGTCGTCGTAGCCCAGCGGCTCGCCGTCGGCGATCCGGAACATCTCCCGCACCAGGTCGATGCCGGTGACCTCCTCCGAGACCGGGTGCTCCACCTGGAGCCGGGTGTTCACCTCGAGGAAGGAGATGGTGCCGTCCTGGCCGACCAGGAACTCACAGGTACCCGCGCCGACATAGCCGGCCGCGCGAAGGATCGCCTTCGAGGACGCGTACAGCCGCTCGACCTGGTCTGCCGTGAGGAACGGGGCCGGGGCCTCCTCGACCAGCTTCTGGTGGCGGCGCTGCAGCGAGCAGTCGCGGGTGGAGACCACCACCACGTTGCCGTGCGCGTCGGCAAGGCACTGCGTCTCCACGTGGCGCGGCCGGTCGAGGTAGCGCTCGACGAAGCACTCGCCTCGGCCGAAGGCGGTCACCGCCTCCCGGGTCGCCGACTCGAAGAGCTCGGGCACCTCGGCCAGGGTGCGGGCCACCTTCAGGCCGCGTCCACCGCCACCGAAGGCCGCCTTTATCGCAATCGGCAGGCCGTGCTCGGTGGCGAACGCGACCACCTCGTCGGCCGAGGCGACCGGGTCGGGAGTGCCCGGCACGAGCGGCGCCCCCACCTGCTGGGCGAGGTGGCGGGCGCGCACCTTGTCGCCGAGCGCCTCGATGGCCTCGGCGGGCGGCCCGATCCAGGTGAGCCCTGCGGCCACCACGGCCCGGGCGAAGTCGGCGTTCTCGGCCAGGAAGCCGTAGCCGGGATGGACGGCGTCCGCGCCGCTGCGGGCCGCGACCTGCAGGATCTTGTCGATGTCGAGGTACGTGGTGGCCGGGGTGAGTCCGTTCAGCGCGAACGCCTCGTCCGCGAGCCTGACGAAGACCGAGTCGGCGTCGGGGTCGGCGTAGACCGCGACGCTGCGCAGCCCGGCGTCGGCGGCGGCCCGGATCACCCGGACCGCTATCTCACCGCGGTTGGCTACCAGCACCTTCGTGACCGGCATCGGCTCCCCTTTCGTCGGCCCGGCGTCACCCGTAGCGGCACCTGCGAAGTGTAGGGCGCCAGCCGCGTCGGGGCACTGCCGTCCGGCCGGGGGCGCTAGCCCGCCCGCCTGCCGAACCGGGTCAGGTCGTCGTCGGGCTGGGTGGACGTCGCAGCCGGCGCGATGGCGTAGCCGGCGCCGGTCAGCGCGCGGTGCACCGCCTGTACCGTGGCACGCTCGGCGGCGGTGCCGCACGGCAGCCAGACCCGGTCGACACC
>JAEZGC010000333.1 GCA_023437345.1 Actinomycetes bacterium | reverse complement strand
GGCGTCGACGATCCGCCGGTCGAGCCCTTCGAGGGCTACCGGGCGATGGGTGAGCAGCGTCGGCACTGCGTCGGCGGCCTCGGCCATCGACCCGTAGCCCAGCGCGACCAGCCGGGTGTGGGCGGGGTTGGCGACCAGCCTGACGACGGCGCGGGTCACCACACCAAGCGTCCCCTCGCTGCCCGCAAGGAAGCTGGTGACGTCGAAGCCGCGTTCGGGCAGCAGGTGCTCGAGGCTGTAGCCGGAGACCTGCCTGGTGAACCTGCCGAACTCGGTGCGGATCACCCCGAGGTTGGCCATCACCAGCGCGTGCAGCCGCTGCAGGGTCGCTGACCCGCCGGTGCGAAGGTCGGTGCGGGTGTCGAGGCTGAGCCGCTCACCGGCGCCGGTGATCACGTCGAGCGCGACGAGGTTGTCGGCGGTTCGGCCGTAGCCCAGCGCCCGCGGGCCACAGGCGTTGTTGCCGATCATCCCGCCGATAGTGCACCGGTTGTGGGTGGACGGGTCGGGGCCGAACCGCAGGCCGTGCGGCAGTGCCTCGCGCTGCAACCTGGCAAGCACGACGCCCGGATCGACGGTGGCCGTGGCGGCTTCGGGGTCGATGGCGATCACCCGGCCCAGGTGGCGGGCGGTGTCCACGACGATCCCCGGCCCCACCGCGTTGCCGGCGCACGAGGTGCCCGCGCCCCGCATCGTGAGCGGCAGGCCCCGGGTGCGGGCCAGGTCGACGATGTCGGCCAGCTCGGCTGTGGTGCGCGGGTGCGCCACAGCGCTCGGCGTCACCCGGTACAGCGAGGCGTCGTAGGCGTACAGGGCGCGCGTCAGCGTGCTGTGGTCCAGCCGCGGATCGGCGACGCTGCCCATGGGGGACACTCTGCCAGTTCTTCGCGACGCCGCGAGGCGTCAGTACTGCTCGACCACGCGGTCCAGCAGGTTTCCCTCGGCATCAAGGGTGAGCCGGTGCAGCACGCCGAACTCGGTCTCCGGGATCGGGTCGACCTCGCACCCGCACAGGGCGGCGACCAGTTCGGGCACCGTGTTGGAGTGGCCGACGATCAGCAGCGCACCGGACGGGTGGCCGGTGAGGGCGTCGACAAGGATGTCCTGCGCCGGTGCGGTGGCGTCGTAGGTCTCCACCGGGACCCCCCACGCAGCCGCCGTGGCGGCGGCGGTCTGCTGGGTCCGGCGGTACCCGCTGGCCAGCACACCCGAACCCTGCTGCGCGGCGAGCAGGCCGGCCAGGCGCTGGGCGCGTTCCTCGCCGGCCGGGGACAGCGGCGGGTCGTCGGTCCCGTCCGGCGCCGGGTCGGCGTGCCGGACCAGCGTGATGGTCCACTGCGCGGCTGAGGCGTCAGGTGCTGCGGGCGAGGTCTGCGGCGCCGACGGCGCGGCAGGGGTGTTGGCCGGGTTTCCGGACGGGGCGGCGCAGCCCAGCAGCGGCAGGACCAGCAGGGCGGCGAGCAGGCGGCGTGACACGGGACCTCCCGGCGGTGATGGGATGCCCAGTGTGCAGGACGGGGGACGGGGGTTGACAGTGCGGCTCGCTGTCGGGCAGCATTGAGTTATCGAACTGGTGTTCGATATCGAGTCAGGGGAAGGCTCGCCTGGCCCGGCACGGACGGAACTCGACCCCCGTCCGGCGCCGGGCCACTTGCCTGCTCAGGCCCAGAGCGCGGCCCCGTACTTCAGCACCACTGCGGCGACCAGGAACAGCAGCCACGCGGTGATCACCAGCAGGTCGACGCCCATCCGCAGCCCCGAGCGAAGCGCGTCGTTCACCCGTTCGGGCAGGTAGAGGTTGCCGTCGCGGATGTTGATGTGGGTGAGCGAGGTGAACACCAGGGTCGTCGACAAGGTGACCAGCAGGCACCACGGGCAGAGCGCGTTAATGTGGAACATCGACTGGTAGAACAGCCAGTACGCGAAGACCAGGCCGATCGTGTAGACGATCTGGGCGGCGAACATGAACCAGCGCGGGAACTTCGCCTTGCCGAGGCTGGCCACTGCGATGGTGATCACCACCGGTTCGGCGATCAGGCCGAGGAAGGCGTTGGGGAAGCCGAGCAGGTTGGCCTGCCAGGTCGCCCCCACCTTGCCGCAGCTGATCACCTCGTTGATGTTGCAACCCAGCGCCGCGTCGGGGTTCCTCGCCAGTTCGATGGCATCCACCGACAAGACGAAGGACGCGACAAGGCTCAGCAACGAGGAGAACAGCATGTAGCTGAAGATCCAGGTGTCCGATTGCCGGAACCGGTGCACCCGTTCGACCAGGTCGCTCACTTCTTCGCGGCTGCTTCCGCGACCGCGGCCCGCAGCTGGCCGGGCTCGTACATCAGTCCGGAGCGTCCCTCACCGGGCCACACCTCGCCGTTGATCTTGACGGTCGGGGTGCTGGTCACGCCGGCCTGGAAGGCAGCGGTGGTGGAGCGGTTGACGAAGTCCTGGTTGGCCATCCGGGCGAAGGTGGCGATCACCTCGTTGCTCACCCCGGCCTGCCGGGCGAGGTCGGCGATCTGGGCATCGCTCAGCCCTGCGGTGCCCTCCTGGGGCTCGCCGTCGAACAGTGCGGCGTTGAACGCCATCACCTTGTCCGGCTCGGCCTTGGCGACGGCCACCAGGGCGTTGGCCGCGCGGCTTGAGTACTTGGTGCCCTGCGAGGCGTCGTCGAGGAAGTTCATCAGGTGGAACTCGACCTTGGCGGTGCCGTCGGAGACCATCGCCTCGAGGTCGTCGCGATTGGCCCGCTCGAACCTGCCGCAGTAGGGGCACATGTAGTCCTGGAAGATGCTGATCGTGACCGGTGCGTCAGCCTTGCCTGCGACCAGGGTGTAGTCGCCGGTGGTGGCACCGCCGCCCTGGGCGACGGGGGCGTTCTGGGTGCTGATCACGACTGCCGCGATCACGCCGACTATCGCGAGCACGGCGACGCCGAGGATGCCGTAGGTCACGATGCTGCGGATCCGGCGCTCCTTGGCCTCCTGCTCGCGTTGCTGCTGCAGTTGCTGGCGGCGGTTGCCGGACGGGTTCTGGTTCTTCTCGGGCGGAGTTGACGATTTGCTCATGGTGGTCCTCAGGTTTCAGGGATGGTGGCTGGGCGCGCGGACGCGCGGGGTGAGTGCTGAGCCGGACGGCTCAGGCGCAGGCCAGCGCCGGTGGTCCCCGCAGCGACTGTGACCTCGACCACGCTGCAGCCCGGTAGCCGGGCGTTGCGGACGCCAGCGGCGGCCGGCGGTCCGGGATCGTCAGGCCGGGCACCCGCACCACGGCGAGTCGCTGCCGCAGCCACGCCCTGGCACCACGCAGTGCGGCGCGCGTCCACAGGCCGAGGCCGAGGGCCCCTGCCAGCATCGCCACCCCGGCGATCAGGGTGGACAGCGAGAGCACCACCGAGAAGCGGGCGACCTCCGCGTAGTGCGGACCGGGGGCGAACATCCCCTCGGGGCAGGCGGCGCTCTGGCTCAGCAGGCTCAGGTGGACGCCGAGCCAGGCGGTGCCCGACGACTCTGTGATGCAGGCCGGCAGCGTGCCCGACACCGCGATGCGGGGCAGCGTCGCGGCCACCGCGAGGGCACCCAGCAGCGTCAGGAGGACTGATCCTCCCGTGCCGCGCAGTCGCGCCCGCCGCATCCGGCCTCCCTGGGTCGGCGCCAAGTCTACGCGATCCGGCCCCGGTGCGACGGTGAGGGCGGCCGGGCGACCGGCTCCGGTGGACGACAGGCGACAGGGGTACCGGGCGGGTCCTACTATCGGCGGGCAAGGAAGGGACACGATGAGCGCGACGCCGCAGGCCGCAGCGGGCCTGACCCGCCCGGAGCGGCTGGACCGGCTCAGGTTCGGCAGGCAACACCGACGGCTGCTGGTCGGCTCCGGCGTGGGCTGGGCGCTGGACGCGATGGACGTCGGCCTGATCTCGTTCGTGATGGCCGCCCTGGCGGTCCAGTGGCAACTCGGCGCGACTGAGTTGTCCTGGATCGGCGCCATCGGGTTCGTCGGGATGGCGGTGGGGGCCAGCCTTGGCGGCCTGCTGGCCGACCGGATCGGGCGGCGCCAGACCTTCGCGCTCACCCTGCTGGTCTACGGGATCGCGACCGGCGCGGCGGCCCTTGCCGGCAGCGTCGCGGTGCTGATGGCGCTGCGCTTCGTGGTCGGCCTTGGCCTGGGCGCCGAGCTGCCGGTCGCCTCCACCCTGGTGAGCGAATTCGCGCCGCGCCGGATCCGGGGCCGGATGGTGGTGGCTCTGGAAGCGTTCTGGGCGGTCGGCTGGGTGCTGGCGGCGTTGGTCGGCTACCTTGTGGTGCCCGCCTCACCGGACGGCTGGCGCTGGGCGCTGGCGGTTGGGATCGTCCCCACCGTCTACGCCGCGGTGGTGCGCTGGGCATTGCCGGAGTCGGTCCGATTCCTCGAGCTGAAGGGACGCCACGACGAGGCGGAGGCGGCGGTGGCCGCTTTCGAGCGGGGCAGCGGCGTAGAGGCGGGGGGGCCCGGCGGGGGCGGGGCGGGGGGGGGG
>JAEZGC010000340.1 GCA_023437345.1 Actinomycetes bacterium | reverse complement strand
GGGCTTGGCAGCCGCCGCCCGGGCGGGCCAGACTCGTCGGCGTCCCTCGACCTGCGACCGCCAGCCGGCCGCACCCGACGAAGCGAGCCGCCCGATGACAGTCCCGATCCCCGCAGCGCCGGCGCCCAGCCCGTCCTTCACCGCTGACCTGCGAGCCAGGGTGGCGGCGTTGCCGCTGGAAGCCAAGGTCGAGCTGCTCACCGGGCGGACGCCGTGGAAGCTGTACCCCGCACCTCAGATCGGGCTGGACGAGGTGGTGGTCTCCGACGGGCCGACCGGGATCCGCGGCACCGAGGAGGACGAGGCCCATACCTCGATCTCGCTGCCCTCGCCCAGCGCGCTGGCGGCGACCTGGGACCCCGACCTGGCCCGGCGGGCGGGCAGCGTCCACGCCGGCGAGGCGCGTCGGCACGGCATCGACGTCATCCTCGGGCCGGTGGTGAACCTGCAGCGCACGCCGGTGGGCGGGCGCCACTTCGAGTGCCAGTCGGAGGACCCGCTGCTGACCGGGGTGATGGCCGGCGGCATAGTCGACGGCATCCAGGCCGAGGGGGTGGCGGTCTGCCTCAAGCACTTCGTCGCCAACGAGTCCGAGACGCTGCGCACCGAGTACCTGGCCCGGGTCGACGAGCGGGTGCTGCGGGAGGTCTACCTCGCGCCGTTCGAGAAGCTGGTCCGCGAGTCGCGCCCGTGGAGCGTGATGGCGTCCTACAACCGGCTCGATGACGGGGTCGAGTCGGCTCCCGCCGTCGCCCACCACCGCCTGCTGACCGACCTGCTCAAGGACGAGTGGGGCTACGACGGCCTGGTGATCAGCGACTGGACGGCGGCGCGCAGCACTGTCGAGCCGGCCCTCGGCGGGCTGGACCTTGTGATGCCGGGCCCGGCCGGGCCGTGGTCGGGCGGGCAGTTGCTGACCGCGGTGGCCGACGGCCGCGTTCCCGAGGAGTTCGTCGACGACAAGGTGCTGCGGCTGCTGCTGCTGGCCAGCCGGGTGGGCAAGCTCGACGGCTACCCCGAGCCGCTGCCCGCGGCGGAGGTGACCGAGCCGGACCGCCTGATCCGCCACCTCGCCGGGCGGGTGGTGGTGGTGCTCAGCGACACCGACGGCTCGCTGCCGGTGGCCGACCCCGCAGCTGTGGGTTCCATAGCGCTGATCGGGCCCAACGCCGTCGAGCCGTTCATCCAGGGCGGCGGTTCGGCGCTGGTCAGGCCGAGCTCCGTGGTGTCAGCCGTCGACGCGTTCGCCGAGGCCTTCCCCGCCGCGACCATCACTCTCAGCCGGGGTGCCCACTCCCGGGTCACCCCGCCTGCCGCACTGCCCGGGCGGGTCACCGACCCGGTCACCGGTCAGCCCGGCGCCTTCGTGCAGTTCCTGGACGCCGCCGGCGCGGTGGTGGGGGAGCGCCGGGGCGCGGAGGCCGACATCTACTGGCGCAGAGGGATGCCCGGCGAGGCGACCCGGATGAGGGTCAGCGCCGATCTCGTCCTGGACGAGCCGGGGGAGCACTGGGTCGGCTTCGGCACCCCCGGGGCGCACCGGCTGTGGGTGGACGGCGAGCTGGTGTCGCACGACGAGACCGAACTGAGCGGCGGCGACGTGCTGATGCGGACGCTGCACCACGCCCCGCCCTTCCACGGCGCCACGGTGACCGGGCCGGGCACCGCCCGGCTCGAGGCCGAGGCGCAGCTCTACGCCGACCCCGCCTGGGACTCCTTCGCCAGGGTCGTGGTGCACCACCTGCCGCCCGAGCCGGAGCCGGCCGAGCTGCTGGCGGAGGCGGTCGATGCCGCCAGGGCCGCCGACCTCGTGGTCGTCGTGGTGGGCACCAACGACCAGGTCGAATCCGAAGGCTTCGACAGGCCCGACCTCGACCTTCCCGGCGAGCAGGACGCGCTGGTCGCCGCGGTGCTGGAGGCCCGTCCCGACGCGGTGGTGGTGGTCAACGCCGGCGCCCCCGTCCTGCTGCCCTGGCTGGAGCAGGCCAGGACCGTGCTGTGGGCGTGGTTCGGGGGGCAGGAGGGGTTGCGCGGGGTGGCTGACGTGCTGGCCGGGTTCACCGAGCCGACCGGCAGGCTGCCGTGGACGCTGCCGGCCCGTCTGTCAGACGTGCCGGTGCCGCACGCCCGCCCGGTCGGCGACGACCTGGTTGTCGACTACGCAGAAGGGCTCGACGTCGGCTACCGGGGCTGGCTGCGCAGCGGGCGGACGCCGGCGCGTCCGTTCGGCTTCGGGCTGGGCTGGACCACCTGGTCGTACGGCACGCCGCGCACCCGGGTGGACGAGGACGGCGAGGTCGTGGTGGAGGTCGAGGTCACCAACACGGGGGCGCGGCCGGGTCGCGAGACGGTCCAGGTCTACCTCGAGGGTCCCGGCGCAGGGCCGGTCCGTCCGGTGCGCTGGCTGGCCGGGTTCGGCCAGGTCGAGTGCGCCCCGGGCGCCACTGCCACAGCGCGCGTCACGCTTCAGCAGCGCGCCTTCGAGGTCTGGGACACCGCCTCGCAGGGCTGGACCCTGCCGCCGGGCGACTACCTGGTGGTGGTGGGCCGCGACGTGGCCGACGAGCGCGGGAGCGCGCTGCTGCGGCGCTGAGCCTCAGCCGCGCGCGAGCCGGGTCAGTTCGTCGAGTCCGGCGTCAAGGTCGGGGTCTGCCTGCTGCAACTCGGGGTGGCTCTCGAAGCCGGCCACGATCTGCCGGGCGCCCGCCACGAAAGGCACCCGCTGGACGAACCCGGGCCGAACCTCGCGCACCTTGGTGTTGTCGAAGACCACCGAGTGGGCCTTGTCGCCCAGCAGGCCGGGGCCCAGCGCCGGGATCACCCTGGCGAAGGTCTCGCTGGCGACGTGCACGAGATCGACATCGGGCACCCCCGCAGCGGCGGCCAGCAACCGTGCGATGGCGTCCCAGGTGAGCACCTCGTCGCCGGTGATGTGGTAGGTCTCGCCGACCGCGGCCGGCTGGGCGAGCAGGCCGGCGTAGTTGTACGCGAAGTCGCTCGCATGGGTAAGGGTCCACAGGCTCGTGCCGTCGCCGTGCACCACTATCGGCTTGCCGGCCCGCGCCCTGACCAGCTGCTGCCAGCCGCCGTGCAGCGGCATCGAGAACTGGTCGTAGGTGTGGGACGGCCGCACGATGGTCACCGGGGCGCCCTCGGCCCGGTAGCGGGCGGTGAGCAGTTCCTCGCAGGCGATCTTGTCGCGGGAGTACTGCCAGAACTGGTTGCGGACCGGCGACGACTCGCGGATCGGCAGCGAGGGCACCGGCTTGGCGTACACCGACGCCGACGAGGTGAACAGGTACTGGCCGAACCGTCCGGCGAGCAGGTCGAGGTTGCGCCGCAGGCGGTCGGTGGTGAAGCTCATGAAGTCGGCGACCGCGTCGAAACTGCGCCCGGCAAGCGAGTCGGCCACCGCCTGGTCGTCGTCGAGGTCGGCCCGCAACACCTCGACGCCGTCGGGCAGTGGGCGAAGCGTGGTGCGGCCACGGTTCAGCACCGCCACCCGGTGGCCCAGTCCGACCGCCTCGCGCACGCAGGCCGAGCTGATGGTCCCCGTCCCCCCGATGAACAACACAGTGGATTGCATGCCGCCTCCTGATCGCCGCCGGCCGGTCGTCCAAGTCTGGCCCACCCGGACCTGTTTGCGGCCGTGCCCCGCGGGCCCGTGCGACTGTGCGCTGTGGCGCCCCGACTGCTGACGGTCCCCCCGGGCGGGGAACGTTATCGAACTGCAACCGTCGGCCTTGTCGGATGGACTTGACGGTGAGAGCGCTCTCAGCGTTGAATGGGAGCGCTCTCAGAGTTCTCCTCCCGTGAGGAGGCTCAGCGCGGTAGTCCAT
>JAEZGC010000299.1 GCA_023437345.1 Actinomycetes bacterium | reverse complement strand
GCACTGGACCAGGCGTTCGGCGCCGATCTCGACGAGGCAGGACGCGCGGCACTCGGCACCCGCGGCGTCGTCGTCGTCAAGGACGGACGCCTGGTCGCCGAGCGCTACGCAGACGGGTTCACCGCGGCCACCCCGCAGCTGGGCTGGTCGATGGCCAAGTCGCTGACCAACCTGCTGGTCGGTCGTCTGGTCGCCAAGGGCGAGATCAGCCTCGACGACGCCGGCCTGCGCCCGGAGTGGACCGACGATCGGGCGGGCATCACGATCCGGCAGCTGCTGCAGATGACCAGCGGGCTGGTCTGGGACGAGACCTACGACCTCAACACCCCGATCACCAGGATGCTCTACACCGAGCCCGACATGGGCGGGTACGTAGCCTCGCAGCCGCTCGCCCACGCCCCCGGCACGCAGCAGCTCTACTCCAGTGGCAGCACGAACCTGCTGTGCTCGGTGCTGGCCCCCGAGCGCGGTGGCCCCGACTGGCCGCGCCGCGAACTGTTCGCCCCGCTCGGGCTGTCGTCGATGGTGATGGAGCCCGACGCCGCGGGCACGCCGGTGTGCAGCTCGTACGCCTGGGCCACCCCGCGCGACTGGGCCGCGGTGGGCCAGTTCGCGCTGGATGACGGGGTGTGGAACGGGGAACGGCTGCTGCCGGAGGGCTGGCTGGCCGAGTCGGTGAAGGCCGTCGGCGTGGCCAGCGCCGAGACCGGGCTGGCGTCGGGCTGGTGGGCCAACCAGCTGCCCGACGGCTCGCTGCGCTACCCGACGCTGACCGCCGACACCTACTGGGCCAGCGGTCATGACGGCCAGTGGCTGGCGGTGATCGGGTCCCAGCGGCTGGTGGTGGCCCGGCTCGGCTTCACCCCGGATGTCGACTCCCGCGCGGTGGGCCTGACCGCCGACCTTGTGGCGGCGCTGGGCTGAGCCCTCGACCTTCTCGCCGGTGAGGGCGAGGATGGGTCATGGCCAGTGACACCCGATACCTGATCGTCGGCGGCCGGCTCGCCGCCGCCCGCGCTGTCGAGGGCATCCGCGAGGTGGACGCCGAAGGCCCGATCACCGTGGTCACCGCGGAACCGCACCTGCCGTATGAGCGCCCGCCGCTGTCCAAGGGCGTCCTGCTCGAGTCGGACGAGGCGAGCTCCGCCATCCCGCATGACGCCGGCTGGTACACCGAGCGCAACGCCACGGTGATCACCGGCGACGCCGTGACCGCTGTCGACCCCACGGTCCGCACGGTCACCCTTGCCAGCGACCAGCAGCTCGACTGGGACCGGCTGCTGCTGGCCACCGGCTCGTCGGTGCGGCGGCTGTCGGTGCCGGGCGCCGAGCTGGCCGGCGTCCACTACCTGCGCACCATGGACGACTCCCTCGCCCTGCTCGAGGTGATCAGGGCAGGTGGCGACCTGGTCGTGGTCGGCGCGGGCTGGATCGGGCTCGAGGTCTCCGCCGCCGCCCGGGAGCACGGCTGCCGGGTCACCGTCGTCGATCCGCAGCCGGCCCCGCTGCTGGCGGTGATGGGCGAAAGGGTGGGCGGCTGGTTCGCCGACCTGCACCGGTCCCACGGCGTCGAGTTCCGGCTGGGCACCGGGGTCGACAGGTTCGAGGGCACGGACGCGGTCACCGGCGTCGTCACCTCCGACGGGGAGACCCTGCCGGCGGACGCCGTGGTGGTCGGGGTGGGGATCCGACCCAACACCGAGCTGGCAGAGGCTGCCGGTGCCGAGGTCGACAACGGGGTGCTGACCGACGAGCACCTGCGCACTTCGCTGGCCGACGTGTGGGCGGCCGGGGACGTGGCGAACTGGCTCAGCCCGCTGCTCGGCACCCACCTGCGGGTGGAGCACTGGGCGAACGCCAACGACAGCGGGTTCGACGCCGGCCGTGCGATGGCCGGGGCGGACGTCACCTACGACCCGGTGCCGTTCTTCTTCTCCGACCAGTACGACGCCGGCCTGGAGTACACCGGTTATGTAGGACGGGACACTGCCGCCGAGGTGGTGCTGCGGGGAGACCCCGCCGAGGGCGCGTTCCTGGCGTTCTGGGTGGTGCCGCAGGCCGACGGCGTGCGGGTGCTGGCCGGGATGCACGTCAACACCTGGGACACCATCGACGCGATCTCCGCGCTGATCCGCTCCGGCGCGACGGTCGACCGCGCCCGCCTGGCAGACCCGGCCGTGCCACTGGACCACCTGGCCTGACGGGCGGCCGCCCGCCGGGTGGGAAAGGTACCCAACCCGGCGGCCATGTGCGGTGGCCGCAGCTGTCGCTACAGTCCTTCCACCGCCGATCTGAAGGACGCCGATGAGCCCCACCCTGCGCCGCCTCGCCACCGCGGGCGTCGCCGCCCTCGCCCTGGTGACCGCCTGCTCCGGCACGCCGGCTGCCAGCCCGCCACCGAGCGTGCCGGCGTCCCAGCCCACGCAGGACCCAACCCCGACCCCGAGTGCAGAGCCGACCCCGACGCCGAGCCCCAGCGCCGCCGCGCAGAACTGGTTCGGCGAGCTGCCCACCGACGAGCGGGGCTGCCCGGTCACCACCGAGGCGGAGGACGAGTTCCTGGCCGCCGAACCGTCGGTGATCGGGGCCGACAGCCTGCCGGACGGGCTCTGCCTCTACGACAGCAAGTACTACGACACGTTCGCCATCGTGCCGGCCCAGCCGTCACCCGACTTCCCGCAGCAGGTGCGGCAGTGGCTCGAGCCGCAGGGCTGGTCGTTCTTCGAACCCGAGCCGGGCGACTTCTCGTACACGCCGGTCAACAAGGCCCCCGAGCAGGTGCAGGACCTCTACGAGTTCGACGGCTCGATAGACGGCGCGATAGTGGCTGTCGACGCCATCTCGGCCGAGCACCTCGACAGCCGCGGCATCACCCTCAACCTGCTGCGCGACACCTTCGGAGCCATCGAGGCGGGTGACCCGGTCTACTTCGCCGCGATCTGGTGGTGAAGCCCGGTCAGCGCTTGCGGGCCGTCCCGAGCATGTCGCGCAGCACCTGCCCGCCGGTGCGCAGGATCTGGTCGCGGAAGGTGGCCGACCCGAGGGTCTTCTCCATCCACGACTTGTCCTGCCGCCGGGACGGCGTCGACCGCTCCCGGCGCGCAGCCGGCTCGGCGCGGCGTTGCTGCCGCTCCCACTCGGCGGCCTCGGCCTTCTGCTGGGCTTCGAACGCCTTTGCCTCGGCCTCCCGCCGGGCTGCCTCGATGCCGGCCTGCAGCTTCGCGGTGAGCACCTCGTAGGCTGATTGCCGGTCGATCTCCTGCCCGTAGCGGGCCTGCATCGCCGACTGGGCGATCCCGGCCGCCATCCACTCGGGGTTCATCGGGTCCATCGACCCCTGCGGGGCCCGCATCCGGGTCCACGCCACGGGGGTGGGGGCACCGTTGGGGTTCAGGACGGTGACCACCGCCTCACCGATGCCGAGCGCCTGCAGCACCTCGGTGAGGTCGTAGTCCGACTTCGGGTAGGTCTGCACGGTCGCGCGCAACGCCTTGGCGTCGTTGGGGGTGTGGGCCCGCAACTGGTGCTGCACCCGCGAGCCGAGCTGCGCCAGCACGTCCTCGGGCACGTCCTTGGGAGTCTGGGTGACGAAGAACACCCCGACGCCCTTGGAGCGGATCAGCCGCACCGTCTGTGCTATCGCGTCCAGGAAGGCGGGGGAGGCGTCGTTGAACAGCAGGTGCGCCTCGTCGAAGAAGAACACCAGCTTGGGACGGTCCAGGTCGCCCACCTCGGGCAGCTCGCTGAACAGGTCGGCCAGCAGCCACATCAGGAAGGTGGAGAAGATCGCCGGCCGGTCGTGGAGGTTCGGCAGTTCAAGCAGCGAGATCACGCCACGGCCGTCGCTGGTGGTGCGGATCAGGTCGGACGAGTTGAACTC
>JAEZGC010000255.1 GCA_023437345.1 Actinomycetes bacterium | reverse complement strand
ACAAGGTGGCCGACTTCATCGCCGCGGCCGGGCCGCAGGAGGTGGTGTTCACCAAGAACGCCTCCGAAGCGCTGAACCTCGCCGCCCACACGCTCGGGGCCCGGCTGCGGCCCGGCGACGAGATAGTGGTGTCGGTGATGGAGCACCACTCCAACATCGTGCCCTGGCAGTTGCTGGCCGAGCGCACCGGGGCGGTGCTGCGCTGGTTCGACATCACCGCCGACGGCAGGCTCGACCTGGACCGGGCCCGCGCAGACGCGCTCATCAACGAGCGGACCGCGGTCGTCTCGCTCACCTGGGTGTCCAACGTCCTGGGCACCGTCAACCCGGTCGCGGAGGTCGCCGCCTGGGCCCACGCGGTGGGTGCCGTCGTCGTCCTCGATGGCTCCCAGGGGGTGCCGCAGCTGCCCACCCGGGTCAGCGACCTGGGTGCCGACCTGATGGCCTTCACCGGACACAAGATGCTCGGCCCGACCGGGATCGGCGTGCTGTGGGGGCGCTACGACCTGCTCGACTCGCTGCCGCCGTTCCTCGGCGGGGGAGAGATGATCGAGGTGGTCACCATGCAGCGGTCTACCTACGCCGCGCCGCCGCGCCGGTTCGAGGCCGGGACGCCCCCGATCGCGCAGGCTGTGGGCCTCGGGGCAGCCATCGACTACCTCACCGCCGTCGGCATGGACGCGGTCGCCGCCCACGAGCACGAACTCACCGGCTACGCGCTGCAGCGGCTGCTGGAGATCGAAGGGCTGCGGGTCCTCGGGCCCACCGAGGCTGTCGATCGCGGCGGGGCGGTGTCGTTCACCCTCGCCACCCGCGACGGGCTCGACGTCCACCCGCACGACGTCATGCAGCTGCTCGACAGTCGCGGCGTCGCGGTTCGCGGCGGCCACCACTGCGCCCGTCCGCTGCACGACCGGCTGGGCGTCCAGGCCTCCACCCGCGCCTCGGTCTACCTGTACAACGAGCCCGCCGAGCTGGACGCCCTGGCCGACGCGCTGGTCTACGTCCGCAACTTCTTCGAGGGGTACCGATGAGCGTCGAGGCTATGTACCAGGAGATCATCCTCGAGCACTACCGCGAGAAGCACCACAACGGGCTGCGGGAGCCGTTCCACGCCGAGGTGCACCACGTCAACCCCACCTGCGGCGACGAGGTGACGCTGCGGGTGGCGCTGGACGGCGAGCGGGTCGCGGACGTCTCCTACGACGGCGTCGGCTGCTCGATCTCGCAGGCCTCCACCTCGGTGATGACCGACCTGGTGATCGGTCGTCCGGTTGCCGAAGCGCTGGGCCTGCACGAGGCGTTCACCGCGCTGATGCACAGCCGCGGCGAGGCCGAGCCCGATGAGGACCTGCTCGAGGACGCGGTGGCCTTCGTCGGGGTGGCGAAGTTCCCGGCCCGGGTGAAGTGCGCGCTGTTGGGCTGGTCGGCCTTCAAGGATGCGGTGGCCCAGTCGGCGGCCGTGCGCGCGGGTAATGACGAGCTGAACGAGGAGAGCAGCGATGACTGATCACGTCCGTCCTTCCGACCTGGTGCAGGACACCTTCCCCGACGCCGCCCCCAAGGCGCGACCCACCGAGGAGGAGGTGCTGGACGCGATGCTCGACGTCGTCGACCCCGAACTGATGGTCAACGTCGTCGACCTCGGGCTGGTCTACGGCGTCCACATCGACGACGCCAACCACGCCACAATCGACATGACGCTCACCTCGCCGACCTGCCCGCTGACGGATCGGCTGGAGTACGACACCCAGCTGGCGCTGGAGGGCCTGGTCAGCGGCGTCACCATCAACTGGGTGTGGCTGCCGCCGTGGAGCCTTGAGAACATCACCGAGGACGGTCGCGAGCAGCTCAGGGCGATCGGCTACAACCTCTGACGTGGGCTGAGGTGGATGCCCGTCATCATGCACCGCGCCGAGCCGCCGGCCAGCTCGATGGTAGGTAGCCGCAACGGCAGCAGCTCACAGCTGTTCTCGATGGTGGTGCGCTGCGCCGGGGTGAGCGCCGCCAGGGCCCGTTCGGACAATGCGAGGACGTGGTGGTCGCCCCGCAGTTCCAGGGCGTTGCCGGCGAAGTCGGTGACCTGCTGCCAGTCGAGCAGCACCAGCTCCCTCCCGCTTCCGGCCAGCCGGTCGGCAACCTCGGCCCGCCGGCGCGGCTCGGGGATGGCGTCCAGGCAGGCCAGCGCGACCTCACTTCCGATGCTCAGCAGCACGTTGGTGTGGTAGATCGGACGGCCGGCCGGGTCCGCGCTGGGGAACACCATCGGCTCGTAGCCGAAGGCGGTGCAGAACCGTTCCAGGATGACCGCATCGGCCCGCGCGGAGCTGCCCACGTAGGCCACCCGCTCGGCATGGTCGAGCACCATCGCCCCGGTCCCCTCCAGGAACAGGTGGTCCTGCTCGAGCCCTGAGTAGTCGATCACCTCCTGCACCCGGTACTCCCGCTTGAGCAGCTCGACGACGTCAGCGCGGCGCTCGGCCCGCCGGCTCGGCGCGTACATCGGGTACAGCGCGATCCGTCCGCCGTGGTGGGTGGAGATCCAGTTGTTGGGGAACACCGAGTCCGGAGTCGCGGTGCCGTGGTCGTCGAAGACGTGGACACGCACGCCGGCGGCGGTCAGTCGTCCGACTGCGGCGTCGAACTCGGCCAGCGCCCGGGCGGCGACATCAGCCGGGGCTGCGGCGGACTGGAAGACGTTGTCGACCACGGTCTCCGGGTTGGGCCTGAAGTGGTGGGGCCGGATCATCACCACTGCCGAGGGCGCCTGTACCGAGCGTTGGGCCACCTGTCCTCCTCCGGGCGGCGCCCGCTGCCGGGCGCGTCACGATCGTGCCACGGATGCGCAGCCGTCACCGACTCCCGGCGGATTCCCGCGGGCCCCCCGGATCAGTACCAGAGGCTGAGCAGGGGCGGTGCCGCCGGGGC
This sequence comes from Actinomycetes bacterium, assembly GCA_023437345.1. GTDB lineage: Bacteria > Actinomycetota > Actinomycetes > Propionibacteriales > Propionibacteriaceae > Propionicimonas. The sequence continues at coordinate 9,390 of JAEZGC010000255.1, read as the reverse complement.
CAGGGCGAGGTCGAGGCGGCCCGCGACCTCCTCGCTCGCCGTCACGATGCCCGCTCTGGCAAGGGTGCTGACCGGCACCCCGCCGAGCAGGATCGAGCCGAGGGCAGCTACCGGCACGGTGAGGTCCGCTGCACCAACCGACGGTTCGACCGTGCACGTGCCGTCGGCAGCGATCTCGACCCGCCACGTGCCGTCAGCCAGCCCCAGCGGGTCGGTCACGGTGACCACGACACCGGCCGGGGCGCCGTAGCGTCGAGCGGTGAGGGCGGCCGGGACGTCCAGCACCCGGAGCCAGTGGTGGCCGTCCTGGGCGACGGCGACGCCCCGCTGGTCGGCGATCAGCCAGCGCAGCGGCTCCTGGGTGGTGAGCAGGCCCGCCCGCACCGTGGCCACGAGGTCGTGCTCCAGCACGAAGCGCCACAGCGCGGCGTAGGCCGCATCGCCGTCGGCGATCAGCTGGTGGACGTGCAGCGTGTGCCTGGTGAAGTCGTCCTCGCCGCCGTCGACCGTGTACGCCAGCACGCCACGGGTGGCGCCCGAGGCGTCGGTGTACCGGACGCCGCGCACCTTGGCGCCCTCGGACTGGCCCGGGGCCAGACCCGCCACCCGGCGCCACAGGGTCGGCCAACCGGCCACCTGGCCGGGGTTGCGATCGCGCACCCGCTCGTGGAGCAGCTCCAGATCCTCCCGCAGCGCGTGCCGGTCGATGGCGTCGAGCCGGCCGTCCGGACGCGGCCCCACCCAGCGCGCCCGGCGGGTGTCGATCGTCCAGTCCGTGACGTAGACAGCAGGGCCGAAGCCGAACCGGCCGTAGATGGTGGCCTCCGACACGGTGAGCCCGGCGAGCGGGAGGCCGGCGGCCGCCGCGGTGCGGAGCTCGCCCTCGACCAGCGCCCGGGCGATGCCGCGCCGACGGTGGGTGCCGGCCACGGTGACGCCGCTGATCGCCCAGGCGGGGACGGTCCGGCCGGGGGAGACGGTCAGCGGGGTGGTCCAGGTCACCATGGTCCCCACGGGCCGGTCGGATCCGCCGTCGAAGACCCCTGTCAGGCGGCGGCCCCGCATCGTCTCGCGGGCTGCCTCGAGCTGCTCCGGAGTCGACTCCGGGCCGAGGAAGCCGCGGTTCATCGCGTCCATGAAGCCACCGAAGGCGTCGGAGTCCGGATCCACCCTGCGGTAGGCAAGCCCCTCGGCCGCCAGCGCGGCGGTGGACACGGCGTCGAGCGCCAGGTCGGGGTCGCCGGGATGAGTCACCGGACCACGCTAGCCGGACCGGGTGGCGCGGGGCGCGACGGTTCACCCATCGATTGACCCTCTCGCAGTTATTGTGATATCACATTGCTATCAGTTTTCTTTGAAGGGGATGACGCATCATGACAAGCGATGCCTTCGACGCCCGTCCGGGCACAGACGACCAGGAAACCGTTGGCGGGGCTCCCGCGGGGGTTCCGGTGGGCCACGCCGGCGCACGGGTGGAGATCGACGAGGTGAAGGCCTGGAGCGGCAACGGGTTCCTGTCGGTGCTGGTGGCGGCGGCCATGCTGGCCGGCGGGATCTTCCTGTTCGCCCTGGCCGAGAGCGCGGGGAACCCGACCGGCTTCGTCGTGGCCGGCATCATCGCGATCCTCATCGGCGTCGTCGCGGGCGCCTCGATCACCATCGTGTCGCCCGGGGAGACGCGGGTCCTGCAGTTCTTCGGACGCTACATCGGTACCGTCCGCAGCCCCGGGCTCAAGATGGTCGTCCCGTTCGCCACCGGGCGCAAGGTCTCGGTGCGGGTTCGGAACTTCGAGACGAGCGAGCTGAAGGTCAACGACGCCGACGGCAACCCGGTCAACATCGCCGGGATCATCGTGTGGCAGGTCGCCGACACCGCCAAGGCTGTGTTCGCGGTGGACAACTACACCGAGTTCGTCGAGGTCCAGTCCGAGGCGGCGCTGCGGCACGTGGCGTCCACCCACCCCTACGACAACGCCGGGCCGGGCGAGGAGTCGCTGCGCGGCTCCACAGACGTGGTGGCGGGCGAGCTGGCCCAGGAGGTTGCCGCCCGGATCGCGATCGCCGGGCTCGAGGTGGTCGAGGCCAGGATCTCCACCCTCGCCTACGCCCCGGAGATCGCCCACGCGATGCTGCAGCGCCAGCAGGCCTCCGCCGTGATCGCCGCGCGCGAGAAGATAGTGGAGGGTGCGGTGAGCATGGTCGAGAGCGCGCTGCGCCAGCTCGAGGCAGACAACGTGGTGGCGCTGGACGAGGAGCGCAAGGCAGCCATGGTGTCCAACCTGCTGGTCGTGCTGTGCGGCTCGTCGCAGGCGACCCCTGTGGTAAACGCAGGGTCGCTCTACACCTGAGCCATGGCCGAGAACCCGGACGCGGCCGTGACTGGCCGGGCCGAGCGCAAGCCGGTGCTGCTGCGACTCGACCCGGCCGTCCACGCCGCCCTGGCCAGGTGGGCGGCCGACGACCTGCGGTCGCTGAACGCCCACATCGAGTTGCTGCTGCGCCAGGCCCTGCACGCGACAGGCAGGACGCCGCGACAGGCGGGATCGCTGCCCAGGCGGGGCCGTCCCCCGAAGGACGCAGCATCCGACCCGGAGCAGTGAGGCCGGATCCACGCGACGGCTGACCCCCGACGGACGCCGGGGGTGCCGCCCTGTGCCTGCCCGGTGGCCAGCCCTAAGCTGTGGCTCGTGGCACCCAATGACAGCGTCGAGTCCGGTCCGCGGCTGGAGACGCCCCCCGAGGAGGTGCTGGCCGCCGACGGCGCCGAGGTGGCGGTCCCGCAGCTTCCCCAGCGCCGGCCGGGCCGTCGTTTCCTGACCGACCTGGGGCATCCCTTCAGCTGGGGCCTGGTCACCACGCTCGGGGTGCTCACCGCGCTCGCGCTCGGCTCGGCAGCCAGCGCGCTGTCGTCGGTGTGGGTCTACATCGGCGTCGCGCTCTTCCTCGCCATGGCGCTCGACCCGCTGGTCGGGTGGCTGGAGGGCAGGGGGATGTCGCGGGTGCTGAGCATCACGGTCGTCTTCGTCGCCTTCGCCGTGGTGTTCGGCGGGTTGCTGGCGGTGGTCATCCCGATGGCGATCAGCCAGGTGGTCGGGTTCGCCCAGGCGATCCCGGGCTGGATCACGAGCCTGCAGGACGCCGAGTGGTTCCGCAACCTGCTGGCGGTCACCGGCGCCGGGTCCGCTGTGGGCGGCTGGCTGGACCAGCTGCGGTCCTTCCTCTCCAACCCGGCCAACCTGCTGGCGATCGGCGGCGGGGCACTGGCGGTGGGCTCGGGGATCATGTCGGGCATCACCGGCGGCATGTTCATCCTGATCCTGACGCTGTACTTCACCGCCTCGCTGCGCACCATGAAGACTGCCCTCTACCGCCTCGCCCCGGCGTACGCCCGCACCCGGATGGCCGAGATCACCGACCACATCACGTCCTCGGTCGGCGCCTACATCAGCGGGATGTTCCTGCTCGCGGTCTGCAACGCAGTGGTGGCCTTCCTGCTGCTCACCATCCTCGGGCTGCCGTTCGCGGCGCTGCTCGCCGTCCTCGCCCTGTTCATCACCATGATCCCGATGATCGGGTCGGTCACCTTCTGGCTGATCGCGACTGCCGTGTGCCTGTTCCAGTCGTGGTGGATCGGCCTGGTCTTCGCCGCGGTGTACTTCGCCTACATGCAGGTGGAGGCCTACCTCATGACGCCGCGGGTCATGTCGCGCCAGGTCGACATCCCCGGGTCGCTGGTGATCATCTCTGCGCTGGTCGGCGGCACCCTGCTCGGCCTGCTCGGCGCGCTGATCGCCGTCCCGGTCGCGGCCTCGGTCCTGATGATCCTGCAGAAGCTCGTGATCCCCCGGCAGGACGCGAAGACGATTCCGCCCGAAGGCAGCGCGCTGGCCTGAGCCCCCGCTTTGACCCCGGCCCGTCGCGTCGGGGATGATCGATGATCGTGCTGGTGGCGCGGGAGGTCGAGGTTCGGGCAGGTGCCCGCCTGTTGCTGTCGCCAGTCAGCTTTCAGGTGGCGGCCGGGGACAAGATCGGCCTGGTCGGACGCAACGGCGCCGGCAAGACCACCCTCACCCGCATCCTGGCGGGGGAGTCGCTGCCCGCCGCCGGCCAGGTCTCGCGCTCGGGCCAGCTCGGCTACCTGCCCCAGGACCCCCGCACCGGCGACCTCGACCAACTCGCCAAGGACCGCATCCTGTCCGCGCGGGGCCTTGACCAGATCCTGAAGCGACTCACCCGCTACGCCACGGCCATGGCCACCGAGACCGGCGCCGAGCAGGACAGCGCGATGTCGTCCTATGCCAGGGCCGAGGCCGAACTGGCCGCCGCCGGCGGCTACGCGGCCGAAGCTGAGGCGGCCCGGATAGCCGCCAACCTCGGACTGCCCGACCGGGTACTCGGTCAGCCGTTGCGGACGCTGTCGGGCGGCCAGCGGCGCCGCGTCGAGCTGGCCCGCATCCTGTTCTCCGGTGCCGACACGATGCTGCTCGACGAGCCGACCAACCACCTCGACGCCGACTCCATAGTCTGGCTGCGCAGCTTCCTGTCCACCTACTCCGGCGGCCTGATCGTGATCTCCCACGACACCGGCCTGCTCGAGATGACCGTGAACAAGGTGTTCCACCTCGACGCCAACCGCGCGGAGCTGGACGTCTACGCGATGGACTGGAAGCGCTACCTGCTGCAGCGCGAGACCGACGAGAAGCGCCGCAAGCGCGAGCGTGCCAATGCCGAGCGCAAGGCCGAGGCGTTGCTCGCCCAGGCTGACAAGATGCGGGCGAAGGCGACCAAGGCCGTCGCTGCGCAGAACATGGCCAAACGGGCCGAGAAGCTGCTCGCCGGGCTTGAGGAGCAGCGGGCAGTCGACAAGGTGGCCCGGATCCGGCTGCCCAAGCCGGCGCCCAGCGGCAAGACCCCGCTGACCGCTACCGAACTGTCGAAGTCCTACGGGTCGCTGGAGGTCTTCACCGACGTCGACCTGGCCATCGACAGGGGATCCAAGGTGGTCGTGCTGGGCCTCAACGGCGCCGGCAAGACCACGCTGCTGAGGATCCTCGCCGGGCTGGAACCGTCCGACACCGGACGGGTGGTGCCCGGCCACGGTCTGCGGCTCGGCTACTACGCCCAGGAGCACGAGACCCTCGACGTCACCCGCACCGTGCTGGAGAACATGGTGACCGCGTCCCCGGAGCTGACCGAGACCGAGGCGCGCAAGGTGCTCGGATCGTTCCTGTTCTCCGGTGACGACGTCGACAAGCCCGCCCGCGTGCTGTCCGGCGGGGAGAAGACCCGGCTGGCGCTGGCGATGCTGGTGGTCTCGGCGGCCAACGTCCTGCTGCTGGACGAGCCGACCAACAACCTCGACCCGGCGTCGCGCCGCGAGGTCCTGCAGGCGTTGCACGACTACGCCGGTGCTGTCGTCCTGGTCACCCACGACGAGGGGGCTGTGGAGGCGCTGGTTCCCGACCGGGTGCTGCTGCTGCCCGACGGGGTTGAGGACCTGTGGAACCCCGACTACGCCGACCTGATCTCGCTGGCCTGACCCGTCCGGCCCGACACAATCCGGGGTCTGGGACGGGGTCGCGTGCACTATCCACGCCACCGGGCCCCCCACCCCGGATTGTGCGCGGGGCGGTGGCCAGGCGGGATCGGGCACAGCGGCAACGAAATCCCGCCGGACGGAGTGTTCGGGGGTGTGGGCACCATGACTGACGAGGTGATCGACCCGGTCACCACCGGCGCGGGCAGCTTCGACGGGTTCGTCAGGGAGCGCTCGGTGGCCCTGCTGCGGTTCGCCCACCTGCTGAGCGGTAACCCCGACGACGCCGCCGACCTCGTGCAGGAGGCGCTCGCGAACCTCTACCCTCGCTGGGACCGGGTCAGCGCCGGCGGGGACCCCGAGCCGTACGTGCGGCGCAGCATCATCAACTCCCGGATCACCCGCTGGCGCCGCAACCCGGAACGGCCCGCGGGTGACCCGTCAGTGCTCGACACCGCCGTCCCCGACGCCACGGCGGCCCAGGCCGACGCCGACCTGTTCGGACGCCTGTTCGCCACCCTGCCCGCCCGCCAGCGCGCGGCGCTGGTGCTGCGCTTCTACGAGGACCTCGGCTTCGCCGAGATCGCCAGGGTGCTGGACTGCGCCGAGCCCACCGCCCGGTCGCTGGTCCACCGCGCCCTGGCGGAGCTGAGAACCCGACTGCCGAGGAGGGACCATGACTGAGGACCGTGACGACATCGGCCGCGCCGAGCGGGCCGCCCGGGCCTACTTCGCGGGTCAGGCGGGCGAGGTCGGGTTCGAACCCCTCGAGCCGGCGACGCTGCGAACCCGGGTTCGCCGCCACTGGGGCCGCGTCGCGCTGGCTGCGGTCGCCTGTCTCGCGGTGGCGGTGGCAGTCCCTCTGGCGGTCTGGCGGGGGATGTCCGACCCGATCGCGGCCACGCCCGAGCCGGAACCCGGATTCGGGTGGACGAGGACAGCTCCCGCCCCGCTGGGTCCGCGGTTCGGCAGCGTCACCGCGTGGGTGGACGGTGAGTTCCTGGTGATCGGCGGTTGGGAGGGCGGACCGTGCCCGCCCGGGGCGATGTGCGACATGGCACCGCCGACGCTGCGCGACGGCGCCCGCTACGACCCTGCCGGCGACACCTGGCACCCGATGGCCGCAGCGCCGGCCGGCTTCGGCAGGGACTTCTCCACCGCGGCCGCCTGGGGCGGGGCGCTGTACCTTACCGACTGGAGCGGGGACGGCTCGTTCTGGGCGTACTACCCGACCGACGACAGGTGGCTGCAGCACGCCGATCCCCCGGCGTGGGGCACGCTCGTGACCTCGGAGCTGGGACCGGTGCTGGTAGTCGGAGGGCCTGGAGCCGTCAGCTACCAGTACGTCGCGGGCTCCGATGAGTGGACCGCGTTGCCCGCCGGTCCGCTGGCGGAATGCTCCGACCGTCAGGGCTTCGACGTCGACGGCACGCTGCTGGTGCTCGCCGAGTGCGCAGAGCATCCGGAGACCGGCCTGAAGCTCAGCACCTACGACCCGATCGAGGGATCCTGGAGCGACGCCGTGGCGGTGGCCGGAGACGTCCAGGGCAAGGCCGTCCACGCCGCCGGCCGGCTGGTCTGGCCCGACCCGCTGACCCCGGTGTCGTCGCTGCACCCGTCCGGCATCCTCGACGTTGCCGGCCAGACCTGGCGGGAGGTCGACGCCAGCCGCCCGCCCGGGCCGCTGGCGTACCGCGCCATGGTCGGCTCCACTGGCTACCTGGCCCTGGACGGGCTCGGGCTGGTGGCCGCTAACGGGCGGCTGCTGGACGTGGCGACCGCCGGCTGGGTTGACGTTCCTGACGCGCCGGTGGCGGACCGCTGGGACCCGGTCCGGGTCGCGGGGCCGGACGCCGTCCTTGACTGCTTCGGCTACGTCTACGCCGGCGAGACGGCGGAGGCGGGCGGGAGCTTCGCCCCCGACTGCCACCTGCTGTCCCGTGGCACGCCGCCCAGCCCCACGCAGGCGCCGCCCGCCACCCCGGAGCCGAGCGGGTCCCCGCTGGCCTGGGAGCAGGTGCTGGACGGCGCCGACCCGGTCCCGACGGACCCCCTGCTGGTCGCCGCCAACGGCAGCTACTACCTGATCGGCGGGTACGTGCTTGACGACCAGGTCGACGACGTCCAGCTCACTGCCGGGTCGCGGTTCGATCCCGCGACCGGCGACTGGCAGCCGATCGCGGACCTGCCGGACGCCGCCGTGTCGCGTCCCTACACCCTCAACGCCGATGTCGTGGGCACCACGGTCTACGTCCACATCAGCTTCGAGGAGACCGGCGAGCTGTGGGCCTATGACACGGTGGCCGACACCTGGACCAGGGTCGGGCAGACCGACGAGACCGAGCACTACCTGGGGACCGAGGACGGGCTGGTCAGGTTCCGGCTGCTCGGCGAAGGGGCCGCAGGCCCGGCGCCCCAGCTGCTCGGTGACAGCGGCTGGAGCGACCTTCCGGCGCCGCCGCTCGTCTCCGAACCCGCCGCTGAGGTCTTCCGGCTCGGCGACCACGAGATAGGGCTGGAGACCGACGGGCGGGTGGTGGTCCTGGACACCGCCGGCCGCCGTTGGGGCGAGCCGTCCGGGCAGGGCCCGACCGCCAACCGCAGCGCGCTGGCCGCCGGCGGGGCCGTCGCCTTCGTGTACCCGCCCGACAACGAGGGCGAGTTCTCCCCGAACAACAAGCACGGGCTGGACGTCGTCACCTACCGCGACGGCACCTGGGACCATCCGGGCGTGCTGCTCGAGGACGGGGGACTGGGCTCCTATACGGGGCCGGTGGCGGGCCGGTGGGTGGCGGTCACCGGGAACCTGCTCGACCCGGCGAGCGGAGCATGGCTGCGGCTCCCGGCGCTGCCCGGCAGCGACTACGGGTGGGATTCACGGATCGTCGCGGCGACGACGACCAGCGTCATGACGTGCTTCCCGTACTGGGCCGACCGCGACCGCACCAGGACCGAGGACGGCTGCTACCTGCTGCGCCTGCCCTGACCCGAGGGCTTCACAGCGCCCCAGCCAGGCGCGCGCCGCCGACGTAGCCGGCTGCCAGCGCGATCGCGGCCCGGTGCACTGACTCCTCGTCGGGAAGGAACTGCGGGTGGTGGAGGCCGATCTCGTGGCGACCGTCGGTGGTGGGGCCCCGGCCGGTGCCCACGAACACCATCAGGCTGGGGGCCACCCGTGAGTAGTGCGAGAAGTCGTCGGCGCCCAGCGAGCGGAACGGCTCGTGGGCGACCAGCATGCCGGTGGTGGCCAGCAGCGGGTCGACTGTGCGGACCAGCCGGGCGTCGTTGTGCAGCACCGGGTCGCCGGTGGTGATCCGGACCTCGGCGCGCGCGCCCCTGGCCCTGGCCGTGTGCTCGGCGAGCCGCTTGATCGCGGCGTGCAGGTGTTCCTGGTCGTCGTCGTGCATGGTGCGGATGATGCCGTGCAGCGAGCCGCTGGCCGGGATGATGTTGTGGGTCGCGCCGGCCCTGATCTGGCCGACCGTGATCAGCGCCGGCCGGACCGGATCCACGGTACGCCCGATGAGTTCCTGCAGTCCCAGCACGATGGTGGCGAGGATCGGGATGGGGTCGACAGTGACGTGCGGGTAGGCGCCGTGGCCCGGCTGGCCGTGAACCACGATGTCGAACTCGTCAGCGGCGGCGTTCACCCCGCCGGTCCCGGTGCTGACCACCCCGGCCGGCACCCGTGGCTGGACGTGCACCCCGACCACGGCGCGCACGTCATGGCGGGTCAGCAGGCCCGAGTCGGTGACGTCCTCACCGCCGGACGGCTGCACCTCCTCGCGCGGCTGGAAGACGCCGAGCAGCCCTGCCGGCAGTCCGGGGATCCGGCGGGCCGCCTGGAGCAGCGC
>JAEZGC010000225.1 GCA_023437345.1 Actinomycetes bacterium | reverse complement strand
CACGTCGTCCACGTCTCGACCGCGTACGTCAACGCCGCCCGCAAGGGCCTGGTCACCGAGACGCCGGTCGACCACGAGGTGGACTGGCGGGCCGAGGAGCGGGCCGCGCTGAGCGCCCGGCAGGGGGTGGACGAGCGCTCGCGGCGCCCCGCCCGGCTACGCCAGTTCCTCAGGGAGGCGCAACAGGAGGTGGGCAAGGTGGGCCCGCTGGCGGTGGCCGAGGCCACCGAGGCGGCGCGCCGGGCGTGGGTGGACGAGCAGCTGGTCGAGCACGGCCGGGCCCGCGCCCAGAGCCTGGGCTGGACCGACGCCTACACGTTCACCAAGGCGCTCGCCGAACGGATCGCCGAGGAGCTGTGGCTCGGCAACGGGCACCGGCTGAGCGTGATCCGGCCGTCCATCATCGAGAGCGCGCTGCGGCACCCGCACCCGGGCTGGATCGACGGCTTCAAGGTGGCCGACCCACTGATCCTTGCCTACGGACGCGGCCAGCTGCCCGAGTTCCCCGGCCTGCCCGACTCGGTGCTGGACGTGGTGCCCGTCGACTTCGTGGTCAACGCGATGCTGGCCGCCGCGGCGACGCCGGCCCCCAGGGATCGGGCGCGCTACTTCCACATGGGGTCGGGGGCCACCAACCCGCTGCCCTTCCACCAGATGTACGACAGCATCCGGAGCTACTTCCTCCAGAACCCGATCCCCGGCGCCAACGGGCCCACCCGGGTGCCGCCGTGGCAGTTCCCCGGCGGGGTCCGCTTCGAGAGTTCCCTGAAGCGAAAGCAGGTGGGCGCGAAGGTAGCGGCCGCGGCGGTTGCCAAGCTCCCGGCCGGCGAGCTGTCCCGCGGCTGGGCCGAGAAGCTTGACGCGGCGACCCGCGACCTCGGCCTGCTGAGCAAGTTCTCCGGGCTCTACCGCGCCTACGTCCAGTCCGAGGTGCTGTTCGAGGACACCAACACCCGCGCCCTGCACGCCGCCACCGCCGACGGTCCGCACGACGACGCCGGCTTCGACGTCGCTGCCATCGACTGGCGGCACTACCTGATGCAGGTGCACCTGCCGGCGATCACGAAGATGACCCGCGCCTTCTCCTCCCGCAACGGTCGTGGCGAGCCCGCCCGTCGTGCGATGGTCGCCGGGGACGACGTCGTGGCGGTGTTCGACATGGAGGGCACCGTCCTGCACGCCAACCTCGTCCAGCAGTACCTGTGGCTGCGGCGGGCCGAGCACGACGCCACGGCGCTGCCCCGCGAGGTGACCAAGATCCTGGCGCTGCTGCCCCGCTACCTCGCCGCCGAACGCCGCGACCGCAGCGAGTTCATCCGCAGCTTCCTGCGGCTGCACAAGGGGATGCGGGTCGAGGACGTCAGGCGCTACACCAGAGGGCCGGTCGGGCGGCGGCTGCGCGGCCACCTGCTCAGTGAGGCGCTGGAGCGGGTCGCCCAGCATCGGGCGGCCGGCCACCACACGGTGCTGGTGACCGGTGGCGTCGACCTGCTCGCCGAGGTCGCAGCACCGCACTTCGACGAGGTGGTCGCCAGCGGGCTGCACGCCGAGGGCGGGGTGCTCACCGGCTTCCTGGCGTCGCCGCCGATAGTCGGCGAGGCGCGGGCGGCGTGGCTGAAGAGCTACGCCGACAGCCACGGCTTCGACCTGGACCGCTCCTACGGCTACGGGGACAGCCAGGCCGACACCTCATGGCTGCAGCTGGTCGGTAACCCGGTCGCGGTCAACCCTGACCAGAGGCTGTTCCAGATCGCGCGCGAGAAGCGGTGGGAGGTAGCGATCTGGAAACGGACCACCAACGGCCACGTCGCCGCCCGGCGACCCGACTGAGGACCACGACATGGCGTTCGACATCGACGAGTACGCAGCAGCCTCCACCGAGGTGACCTGGCAGGACCTCGACTTCGAGGCCTTCGACCAGGACCCGTTGCCCGAGGTCACGCTGCGCACCCTGCAGTACATGTGCAACGTCGAGTACCACACCGTGTGCTACCTGCGGGACCTGCTGGTGACCCCCTCCCACAAGGAACGCGACGTCAACGCGTTCATGACCATGTGGAACCGGGAGGAGTACTGGCACGGGGAGGCGCTGGCCGCCGTCCTGGCCCGCCACCAGATCACCGTCGACTACGACAGGTTGAAGGCCGGACGACTGAAGCTGGCCTGGCGCGACAAGCTCGCCCCGCTGCGGCAGTCGATCCTGGGCAACATGGTCGGCGAGGACTACATCGCGGTCCACATGAGCTGGGGCGCCGCCAACGAGTGGAGTGCGGTGGCCGCCTACCGCCGGCTGGCAGCCCTCGAGGACCACCCCGCGCTGTCCCCGCTGCTGCAGCGGATCGCCCAGCAGGAGACCAGGCACGTCGCGTTCTACGCCACCCAGGCCCGCAAGCGGCTGGAGAAGAGCGGAATCGCCCGCAAGCTGACCCGGCTCGCGCTCGGCAAGGCGTGGGAGCCGGTCGGCTCGTCGATCTCCGAGCCGGACGAGGTCCGGCACGTGATGACCCACCTGTTCGGCAGCGAGGACGGCCTGGCCGAGATCCGGCGGATCGACGCCAACATCGCAAAGCTGCCCGGCATGGAGGGGCTCACCATCGTCGAGGACGCGCTGCGCCGACGCGGGGTGGCTGCCTGACACGTCGCTGGTGCGCGGCGGTGGACTGCGGCATCGGAGCCACCTATGGGAGTCGAACCCATGACCTGCTCATTACGAGTGAGCCGCTCTGCCTACTGAGCTAAGGTGGCGCGGCCCGGCAGGCCGGACCGGACCACAACTATAGGGTCACCGGGGCGGAACGGCCGAACCGGGGCCCGTCACTTGCAGACCTGTCCCTCGCCGGGCAGCCGACCGTCCACCAGGTAGTCGACCACAGCCTCGTCCACGCAGGACGACTTGCCGCCGTAGCTGCCGTGGCCCTCGCCCTCGTAGGTGAGCAGGACCCCGGACTCGAGCTGGTCGGCCATGGTCTCGGCGTGCTGGTAGGGGGTCGCGTTGTCGCCGGTCCCACCGATCACCAGGATCGGGGCGGCCCCGACCCCGCGCAGCTCCAGCTGCGGGGCGGGCCGCACCGGCCACAGCGCGCAGGTGTACTGCGGGCCGAAGTAGCGTCCGAAGACCGGCGCCTTGCCCTGGTCCTCGGCCCACAGGGCGTCGGCGTCCAGCACCCCGTGGTCGAGGTTGTCGAGGCAGCTGATCGCCGGGAAGGCGTAGAACATGGCGCCGTACTGGCCGTCGTCGTCGCGGGCGTTCAGCTGGTCGGCAGCCCACAGCAGCGCCTCCCCGCTGCCGTCGCGCGCCCACTCCACGTAGGCGGCCAGCGCCGGCCAGGCCCGGGTGCCGCCGTAGAGGAGCTGCGCCACCCCCTCCACAGCCAGCGACTGGGTGAGCCGGCGGCCGCGCACCGCCAGCGGCGCGGCGTCCAGCTCGTCGAACAACCCGGTGATGCTGGCCAGCACCGCGTCCCGGGTGCCGCCCAGCGGGCAGTTGGCCCCGGCGCACCAGTCGGCGAAGTTGCCCAGCGCGAGGTCGAAGCCCATCGCCTGGATCACCTCGTCGGAGTCGGTGATGTTCACCGCGGCGTCGAGCACCAGCCGTCCGACCGAGAACGGGAAGAGCTCGGCATAGGTGGCGCCGATCTGGGTGCCGTAGGAGTAGCCGAAGAAGTGCAGCTGGTCATCACCAAGGACGCGCCGCAGCAGGTCGAGGTCGCGGACCGTCTCGATGGTGGAGATGTGCTCGAGCAGCCGTCCGCTGCTCTCCCAGCAGGCCTTTCCGAACTCGTACGTGGCGCGCACCAGCTCGGTGCGTTCGCCGGAATCGTCGGGGGACGCGTCCAGCGCCTCCAGCTGGTCGGTGGCCGACGCGCCGTAGCAGCGCACCCGGGTCGAGGCCCCGGTGCCGCGGGGATCCCAACCGACGATGTCGTACTGCTCCAGCCCTCGCCGGGCGAAGGCGCCCGCCAGGCCGCTGCCGGGAGCGCCGGGACCGCCCGGATTGACGAACAGCGAGCCGAGCCTCGGTTCGGCGGTCGCCGGACGGC
>JAEZGC010000222.1 GCA_023437345.1 Actinomycetes bacterium | reverse complement strand
TCTACCGGTCGTCCCGCCGCGGGCGGCGGCCACGACCAGGATGAAGGCGGCGATGGCCAATCCGACGGTGAGGCTCATCGCGGGCAGCGACCCGGGCTCGGCAAGGGCAGCCGCCCAGCCGGGGACTGACTGGCGCAGGCCGGGCTGTACCGCCGTGGCGGCCAGCCAGGCGACCTGGGCGACGTAGCAGGCGGTGACGACGACGGCGGGCATCCTCAGCCAGGCGGTGCGCGCGGCCCGGTCGGTCTGCATCGGCGACCTCCTGCATTGGTGCTGGCCACACGATAGCGAGCGGGGGCGACGTTGCGCCCCGGGTCCGGCGGCTTCCCGGTCCGCCGGTGTCAGCCGGCCGGCGGCGCTGTGGAGGCGCGCACCACGAGCTCGGTGGCGAGCTGGACGTGCCGCTTCGGCACGTCCTCGCCGCGCAGCAGCGCGAGCAGCAATTGCATGGCGGTCTGGCCCAGCGACTTCAGCGGTTGGGCGATGGTGGTCAGCCCCGGGGTCGCCATCGCAGACTCCGGGATGTTGTCGAAGCCGATCACCGACAGGTCCTCCGGGACCCGCAGGCCCAGCGACTGCGCGACCTGCATCGTCTGGATCGCCATCAGGTCGTTGGCGGCGAACACAGCGGTCGGCCGGTCCGGGCGGCTCAACAACTCCCGCGCCGGGGCGTCGCTGGTTTCCATCCGGAAGCCGCCGCTGCGGATCAGGTCGGGGTCCACCCGCAGGCCGGCCTCGGCCATCGTCCGAAGGTAACCCTCCTCGCGCCGCCGGGCCGACTCCAGGTCGTTGCGGCCCCCGAGGAAGCCGATCCGGCGATGACCGAGGTTGACCAGGTGCCAGACCGCCTCCGCCGCGCCGGAGAGGTTGTCGGAGTCGACTGTGGGCAGGTCGCTGGGACCGGTGTGCGGGTCGATGGCCACCACAGGGATGCGGTAGCCGCCGTCCACTGTGGAAGGGGTGACGAGGATGGCGCCGTCGATCAGGGTGCCGCTGAGCCGCGACAGGGAGCGCCGCTCCCAGCCGACCTGTGACTCGGGGGTGCCACCGCCGGAGTAGGCGAGCAGCTGGTAGCCGCTGTCCTGGGCGGCAGCCGACAGCCCCTTGAGCAGTTCGGTGCTGAACGGCTCGAACTCGACAACGAGGATCCCGATCACGCCGGTGCGGTGGGAGCGCAGGCTGCGCGCCACAAGGCTCGACTCGTAGCCCAGCTCGTGGATCACGCCGCGAACCCGTTCGGCGGTGGGGCGGGCGACGCCGTACCGCTCGTTGATCACCTTCGACACGGTGGCCACCGACACGCCGGCGGTGCGCGCGACGTCGGTTATCGTCACTCGACGCGGAGTATCCACACGCGGCAGCCTACTCGGTGCGAAATCGTTGTCGATAACGTTCCCCATCGCGTGGCGGGATCGATACCGGATCGAAATGAATGGCCCCGAAATCAGATCGATAGTTTCGACACTATGATCGCACCCGTGTCGAAGAGCATCTCCGAGAGCGACCGGGTGACCCTGGCCAGTGTGGCTGCCGAGGCCGGCCTGTCCCTGGCGACCATCTCCAAGGTCCTCAACGGCCGTCCCGACGTGTCGGCGGCGACCCGCGAGCGGGTGGAGGGGCTGCTCGCCGAACGCGGCTACGAACGCCGCGCGGGCAACGGACGCTCCCGCGGCGAACTCATCGAGCTGGTCTTCCACGAGCTCCAGGACGTCTGGTCGATGGAGGTCATCGCCGGCGTCGAGCGGGTGGCGCAGAACCACGGGCTCTCGGTGGTGCTGACCGCCAGCGGTACCCGGCACTCACCCGACCCGGACTGGATCGAGGGCGCAATGCGCCGCCGCCCGGTCGGCATCGTGCTGGTGTTCTCCGACCTGGCGCCGCAGTACCGCGCCCAACTGGAGGCGCGCTCGATCCCGTTCATCATCATCGACCCGGCCGGCGACCCCTCGCCGGAGGTGCCGTCGGTGGGCTCGGCCAACTGGTCCGGCGGGCTGCAGGCCACCAGGCACCTGATCGAACTGGGCCACCGCCGGATCGCGGCGATCACCGGCCCAGACGACATGATGTGCTCCCTGGCCCGGGTGGACGGCTACCGCACCGCGATGAACGCCGCCGGGCTGGAGATCCGTCCGGAGTGGATCCGGTTCGGCGACTTCCACGTCGACGGCGGACGCACCCAGGCCCATCAGCTGCTCACCCTTCCGGAGCCGCCGACCGCCATCTTCGCCGGCAGCGACCTGCAGGCGCTCGGCGCGTACGAGGCGGCGCGCGGCCTCGGCGTGCGGATCCCCGAGGAGTTGTCGATAGTCGGCTACGACGACATCAAGGTGGCGGAGTGGGTCAGCCCACGGCTGACCACCATCCACCAGCCGCTGCGCCGGATGGGCGCCGAGGCGACCCGGATCGTCATCCAGATGGCCAAGCAGCGCCCATCCAGCACCCCGCGCCTGGACCTGGCCACCCACCTGGTGGTCAGGGAGAGCACAGCGCCCCCACTGCGCTGAGCTCAGGCGCGGGTCACCCCCACGCCCGGATGCAGCCGCCTGGTGTGGTCCACCACACGGACTGGTCCGGTCAGCCGGACCGGCAGCGCGTCCACAATCTCGCCGCTGGACCAGCCGAAGCCGAGTTCTATGGAGCCGGGTTCGACGATCCGACGACCGTCGGAGCCCGTGAAACTGGTCAGGTCGGGGTGCACCTCGAAGCTGACCCGGGCCGCCTCGCCGGCCGCCAGCGGCACCCTTGCGAAGCCGATCAGGCGCTGCACCGGACGCACCACGCTGGCGTACGGGTCGTGGAGGTAGAGCTGCACCACCTCGACGCCGTCACGATCCCCGACATTGGCCACCCGGATCGAGACCGTGACCGGCTGGTCCGTGTCGACGCTGGCGGCCGAGGCCTGCGGGTCGGTCCACTCGAAGGGTGAGTAGCCCAGTCCGTGCCCGAACGGGAAGGCCGGGGTCGGGTCGACATTGGAGACCGTGTTGCGCCTCCCGAGCGGGACAGCGAGGTAGGTGGACGGCTGCGCGCCGGCCTGGGCGGGGATGGAGACGGGGAGCCGGCCGCTGGGGTTGACCCGTCCGCTCAGCACCCCGGCGATCGCGCCGGTGCCCTCCTCGCCGAGGAAGAACGCCTGGAGGATCGCACCGGCGGTGTCCGGCGCCTCGCCAAGGGCGTAGGGGCGGCCGGCCAGCATCACGACCACGGTCGGGGTGCCGGAACCGATCACCGCGTCGAGCAACTGCTGCTGGGCGCCGGGCAGCGCGAGGCTGTCGGCGGCGCAGCCCTCGCCGGAGGTGCCGTGTCCGAACAGTCCGGCGCGGTCGCCAAGGGCGAGCACCACGACGTCCGCCGCACCGGCGGCCGCCACGGCGTCGTCGATGCCGTCGGTCTCGCCGCCGTCGACCGAGGTGCCGCGGACGTGGTCGATCACCGACTGCGGGAACTCGGCGGTCAGCGCGTCGAGCAGGGTGGGCAGTTCGATGCCGATCGGCAGGTCGGGGTAGCGCACCCCGACGTGCGAGGGGAACGAGTAGCAGCCCAGCACGGCGTACGGGTCGTCGGCGTTGGGCCCGATCACCGCGATCCGCCCCGGGGCCGTCAGCGGCAGGACGCCGTCGTTGCGGACCAGCACGACAGCCTGCTCGGCGATCCGGCGGGCCACCTCACGGTTGGCCGGCGAGTCGAGGTCGATGGAGTGCCGCAGCGCCTGGGGGTCGGCCAGGTCGGCGCCGGCCAGGGCCGGCGGCACCGGGGAGTAGTCGGGGTCGAGCATCCCGAACTGGGCCTTCTGGGTGAGCACCCGCCGCAGCGCACGGTCGATCAGCGCCTCGTCCACCACGCCGTCCTCGACAGCGGCCACCAGGTCGGCGTTGAACGCCTTCACGCTGGGGAGTTCGACGTCGATACCGGCGCGCAGCGCCAGCGCCGCAGCCTCGGTGAAGTTCTCAGCGACGCCGTGCAGGCCGTGCAGGAAGCCGATGGCGAAGTAGTCGGCCACGACGGTGCCGTCGAAGCCCCAGGTGTCGCGCAGCAGCCGGGTCAGCAGGGCCTCGTCGGCGGCGACCGGGATGCCGTCGATATCGGTGTAGGAGTTCATCACCGAGCGGACGCCGCTCTCCCTCACCGCCATCTCGAACGGCGGCAGCATGATGTCGGCGAGTTCGCGCGGCCCGATCGAGACCGGGGCGAGGTTGCGGCCGGCCTTCGAGGTCGAGTAGCCGACGAAGTGCTTCAACGTGGCGACCACCCCGGCGGACTCGAGGCCGCGGATGTAGGCGGTGGCGACGGTCCCGACCAGGTAGGGATCCTCGCCGATCGTCTCCTCGACGCGGCCCCAGCGCTGGTCGCGGACGACGTCAAGGACGGGGGCGAGCCCCTGGTGGATACCGAGGGCACGCATGTCGTTGCCGATCCGGGTCGTCATCTCCTCGATCAGCGCCGGGTTGAAGGTGGCGCCCCACGACAGCGGAACCGGGTACGCGGTGGCCTGCCAGGCGGCGAAGCCTGCCAGGCACTCCTCGTGCGCCATGGCAGGCAGGCCGAGCCGGCTCTCCTGCATGATCCGCTCCTGGGTGCGCAGCAGCGACACCGCGCCGACCGCCGGGTCGACCGGAGCCGTCCCGAACGGACGGGTCAGCTGGCCCAGGCCGCGCGGGAGCAGGACGTCGAGGTCGATCTCCTCGGTCATCTCGTTCTGGTTGGGCGCCACCTCCTCGCCGTCGGCGGAGGCACCCACCCAGATGCCGTACAGCTGGGACACCTTCTCCTGCACGCTCATCGCGGCGATCAGGGCGTCCACCCGTTCGGCCACCGGCAGCGAGGTGTCGTGCCACACCCCGGTGGTCCTGGTCTGTGACACAGTCATCCCTTCACAGCTCCTGTCAGACCGCCCACGATGCGCTTCTCGGCGGCGATGAAGAACAGCAGCGCGGGAAGCATGGACAGCGACGTGTAGGCAAGCACCGCACCGGTGTCCTGCGAGTACTGGGTGGCGAACTGGGTGACCCCCAGCGGCAGCGTCCACAGGTTCTGCGGCATGCCGCCGGCGGCCATGATCAGCAGCGGCAGCAGGTAGGCGTTCCACGACCCGATGAAGGCGAGCACCCCGACGGTGGTCAGGCCCGGCATCGACAGCGGCAGCATGATCCGCCAGAAGAAGCCGATCCGGGAGGCCCCGTCGATGGCCGCCGCTTCCTCGAGCTCGTCGGGGATCGCCCTCAGGAACGGCACCAGGATGATGATCGTCGTCGGCAGCGCGAAGGCGATCTGCGGAATGATGACGCCCGCGAAGCTGCCGTGCAGGCCGAGGCTGCGGATCAGCAGGTTCAGCGGCAGCGAGGCGACGGTCAGCGGGAACATCAGGCCGGCGGCGAACAGCGCGTACAGCGCACCGCGTCCGCGGAACGTGTACTTGGCGATGACGAAGGCGGCCATGATGCCGAGCACGCAGACCCCGGCCGTGGTGCCGACAGCCACCACACCCGAGGAGAACAGCGAGCCCCAGAAGCGGTCGGAGCCGAGCACCGTCAGGTAGTTCTGGACCGACCAGGGGTTGGGCCAGCCGGCGGGGTCGGAGTTGATGTCGGAGTTCGTGCGGAAGCCGTTCAGCCACACGTACAGCACCGGCACCACTGACATCACGACGATCATGTACGCGATGACGTAGATCAGCGGGGAGGACCAGCTGAACGCCGTCTTCGCCCGGACCGGTGCGGGCCGGTCAGTGGCGGTCTGGGTTGCGGTCGCCATGTCAGCGCACCCCCCTCGTGACGGCGCCGGCGAGGTCGCGGCGCATGGCAAGGCGCTGGTACACCAGCGCGACGGTGAGCGAGATCACGAACAGGATCACGGCGATGGCGCTGCCGTAGCCAGGCCTGGTCTGGCCGTTGACGATCATGTACACGGCCATCGTGTTGGTCGCATTCAGGGGTCCGCCGCGGGTGGTCACCCACACCATGTCGAAGAGCTGCAGGGAGCCGATCATCGACAGGAACACCCAGATCCTGATGGTGGGGCCGAGCAGCGGCAGCGTGATGTACCACTGCGCCTTCCACCAGCCGGCGCCGTCGATGGCAGCTGCCTCGTGCAATTCCTCAGGGACGCCCTGCAGGCCGGCGAGCATGATCAGGATCGCGAAGCCGAGGTACTTCCAGGAGATGATGGCGAACATCACCCACAGGGCGATGTCCGGGTCGCCCAGCCAGGGGCGGGCGAGATCGCCGAGGCCGACCATCTCGAGCAGGGCGTTGATGAAGCCGTTGGGGGAGAGCAGCAGGTTCCACGACAGGCCTGCGATGACCTCGGCCAGGACGTACGGCACGAAGATCGCGGCGCGGATGAACGCGCGTCCCTTCAGCTTCCGGTTCAGCAGCATGGCTGCCGCGATCGCCAGCGGACCCTGGATCAGGATCGAGGCGATCAGGATGGAGAAGTTGTTGGTGACCGCCTGCAGGAAGTTCGGGTCGGTGAAGGCCTCTTTGTAGTTGTCGAGGCCGATGAACCGCTCCAGCGGGCCGAGCCCGTTCCAGTTGAACAGGCTGTACACGGCGGCCAGCGCCACCGGGAGGATCACAAACGTAAGGAAGACGACCAGGGCCGGACCGGCGAAGATGCCGATCTCCAGCCACTTGCGGCCCGATCCCGAGCGCGCCGACTTCCGCTTGGCGGGGGCAGGGCCCGCGGAGACCGCGGGCCCTGCCACTGTGGTGTTGGACATATGAACTACAGCTTCGCTGCGGTGTCCTTGAGGGCCTTCACGATGTCCTCAGGAGTGCCCTTGCCGCCCATCAGGTTCACGATCGCGTCGTTCAGCGGGTTGCCGAACTCCGGGCCGAGAGCGCTGTCGAGCCACAGCTGGACGTAGGACGAACCGGCCAGGCCGGCAGCGATCGCCTTGAGGTTCTCGTCGGTGATGCTGTCGGCAGCGGCCGGGTTGGCCGGGATGCCGGAACCGGCGGCGGCGAAGGCCTTCTGGACCTCGTCGCTGACCAGGTACTCGGCGAACTTGACCGCGATGTCCGGGGCGTCCTTGTAGACACCGAAGGCGTCGCCGCCACCCATGGTCACAGTCGGGTCACCGGCGGTGCCGGGGATCGACGGGAACGGGAACCAGCCCAGGAACTCGGGGACCGTGGCGTCGGGTGCGAGGGAGCCGATCTGGCCGGCGTTCCAGGCGCCCATGAACTCCATGGCGGCCTTGCCGTTGGCGACCATGCCGGCGGAGCTGTCAGCGCCCTGCTGGGCGGAGGTGGCCAGGAAGCCATCCTGGAACGGCTCAGTGGCGACGAACTCCTTGAGCTTGTTGCCGGCGTCGACCCAGCACGGATCGTCGAAGTTGAGCGCGGGGATGGCGGTCTGCAGGGTCTCGACCGAGCAGGTGTTCAGCGCGAACTGGTACCACCAGTGACCGGCCGGCCACTTGTCCTTGGCGCCGACCGCGATCGGGGCGACGTCGATGGCCTTCAGCTTGGCGACGGCGTCGCTGAGCTCGGTGAGGGTCTTCGGGGTGGCGGTGATGCCGGCCTTCTCGAAGAGGTCCTTGTTGTACCAGATGCCGGTGATGCCGAAGGTGAACGGCAGACCGTACTGCTTGCCGTCGACCTCCCACGGCTTGACCACGCCACCGAGCTTGCTGATGGTGTCAGCAGCGCCCGCGGACAGGTCCTTGAGGTAGCCGGCCTCGGCCTGGGCGCGAACCTCGCCGCCGGGCCAGACCTGGAAGACGTCGGGGGCTGCGTCGCCGCCGGCCTGCAGGGCCTGCGGGATCAGCGTCCGCTGCAGTTCCTCGTTCTGGTAGCCGGTCGCCTCGATGGTGACGCCGGGGTTGGCGGCCTCGAAGTCGCGGGCGGCCTTGTCCCAGATGCCCTTCAGGGGATCAGCGGTCCCGTTGTGCCACAGCCGCAGGGTGACCTGCTCGACCGGGGCGGACGTGGTGGGTTCGGCGGAGCCGGTCTCGCTGGGCGAGGGCGCCGGGCTCGGAGCCGGGGAGCAGCCGGCAAGGCCGAGCGCCACCGCGGTTGCGGCGAGTCCAGCGAGCCCCCTTGACATGGATTTGTTCATCCTTGAACCTCTCGAAAGTTTCGACCGCACGGTCGAAAGTGGCTAGGCGCCCCCAGCCTAAGAGCGCACCGAGTATGCGGTCAACCGCAACATATCTCGGTGCGATAACGATTTCGATACCGTTACCGACACAACCGGCCGGCAGCATCTCGGCAGCCCTCCGATTCGATGCCCTCTGCGGGCCGCCACAGCAGCGTGGCGCACACCCCGGGAGCGCGCCGCGGGACAGGTCAGGAGAGTTCTTCGTGCTCCCGGACGGGCCGGGCGGCCTTCCCGAACTGGTCGACGGACGGAGCCGGCTCGATGTCATTGCCGGCCAGGGCGGCGCGGGTGGCGGCCTCGGCACGCAGCGCGTCGGTGATCCGGGTGCGGACCTCCGGGGGGATCGGCAGTCCGGGCTGGGCGGCGAGTACCTGCTGGACGGCGTCCTCGACCTCGGGCGGGAGGCCGGTGTCGTCGGCGGGCTGGTGTGGCATGGCTTCCTCGGCAGGCGGTGACACCGGATCGGACGCACCCGGCACCGGCTCGGTTCCCATCACGCCTCCACCAGGTGCTTCAGCAGCGGAGCGAGCCGGGCCCGGCCACGCGAGCAGCGGCTCTTCACGGTGCCGGGGGCGCAGCCAAGAATGGTCGCCGCCTCGTCCACCGACCGGCCTTCGAGGTCGACGAGGACCAGCGCCGCCCGCTGGTCGGGAGAGAGCCTGGCCAGCGCCCGCTCCACCTCCTCGGCCACCTCGCGGCGCACCACTGTCTCCTCGGGCCCGGCCTGGTCGCTGGGCAGGCCGGCGACGATCTCGTCGCCGAACCCGGCGGCGACCGGACGGGCCTTCGCCCGCCGCAGCCGATCGAAGCAGGCGTTGAGCACGATCCGGTACAGCCAGGTGCCCACCGCGGCCTGGCCGCGGAAGGAGCCGGCCCGCCGGAACGCCGACAGCATCGCTTCCTGCAGCACCTCCTCGGCGTCGGCGCGGTGCTGCAGGGTGCGCAGCGCCAGCGCCCACAGCCGGTCGGCGTGCCGGGAGAACAGCTCGGCGAACGCGTCAGGGTCGCCCGCGACGTGGGCGGCGAGCAGCGCGTTGTCGTCGGCGCCGTTCACCCCAGCACCTCCACTTCTGCGATCTCGCCGCGGAAGTAGCCGTCCTCCACCGGCGGCAGCGAGGTCAGGTAGACCAGCACGTACCGGGTCTGGACAGCGCTGAAGCCGAGCGCGAACCCGCCGCGACCGGCCTCGGTGGCCTGCACCTGGCGCCACTGATTCTCCGACTCCATCGGTGCCTCGCCGGTCGCCGGTTCGGCCGGCACCCGGATCGCAACAGCCGTCGGCCCGCCCAGCAGGGTGAGCCGCACCTGCCTCACCGACGTCACCTTCCCGAGGTCGAGCACCAGCCCGACGCCGGGCTTGAGCCCGCCGAGGGTCGGCAGCCGGCGGTAGCGCTCGGTGCGCCACGCGGTCTTGGGGTCGCCGTCGATGGCGCGGCCGACCTGCTTGGGGTTCTCCTGGGCGCTGCCGCCGTCGGCGCGCGGGTCGAAGTCGGTGACAGCGACCACCGGCACCGCCACCGGAGCATGGATGGTCGGCTCGGTCTGTTGCGGGTCGCCGGAGCCGCCACCGGAGACCAGCGCCACGATGACCCCGATCAGCATGACGAGCCCCACCGCTCCGGCCAGGATCCACAGCCCCAGCCGGCTCGGCCGGCCGGACGCCACCGCGGCCGGGGACGGCCTGGCCTGGGCCACCGGCGAGGCCGGCGGTGGCGGCACCGGGGTGTAGGGCGGCGGGGTGTCCTCGTCGACCGCCGGCTGCTGCGCGGTAGCCACGTCGGCGAGGTCGGGCAGCTCCTCGCTGACCTCGAACCGCGGCCGGGCCGGGGTCGGTACGGGCGGGGCGACCGCCGAGACCGCCGGCGCGCCGTGCTCGGCGCGGTCCAGCCGCAGCCGCAGGTCGGCCGCCGAACTGATCGGGCCGAGCACCAGCGACAGC
>JAEZGC010000305.1 GCA_023437345.1 Actinomycetes bacterium | reverse complement strand
CATCAGCACCACCACCCGCTCGGCCTCGGGGTGCCCGCGGTAGTCGCCCAGGCCGTAGCGGCGGCCGGTGCGCTCGGCGAGGCGCGCCATCGCGTCCTCCACGACGCCGGGCACGCGGGCGTAGAAGGGGTTGACCGTCTCGCGCGCCTGGAAGTAGACGTCCGGGTTCTGCGCCGTCCCCCGGATGAACGGCCGCTCCGGCGACAGCGCCCGGCCGCGATGCGCCCGCACGAGCTCCTCGGGCACCAGCGCGCGCAGGTCGTCGTCGGCGAGCGTCTCGATCGTGTTCATCTCGTGCGAGGTGCGGAAGCCGTCGAAGAAGTGCACGAACGGCACGCGCGTCGCGAGCGTCGCGGCCTGCGCCACCAGCGCCAGGTCGTGGGCCTCCTGCACCGACGCCGAGGACAGCAGCGCGAAGCCCGTCTGGCGGACCGCCATCACGTCGGAGTGGTCGCCGAAGATCGACAGCCCCTGGGCGGCGAGCGACCTGGCGGCGACGTGCAGCACCGCGGACGTCAGCTCGCCGGCGATCTTGTACATGTTCGGGATCATCAGCAGCAGGCCCTGCGACGACGTGATGGTCGTCGCCAGCGCCCCGCTCTGCAGCGCCCCGTGCAGGGCGCCGGCCGCCCCGCCCTCGCTCTGCATCTCGACCACCGACGGGACGGTCCCCCACACGTTGGTCCGCCCCTGGCTCGTCCACTCGTCGGCCAGCTCGGCCATCGGCGACGACGGCGTGATGGGGTAGATGCAGCAGACCTCGTTCAGGCGGTAGGCGACCGAGGCCGCGGCCTCGTTCCCGTCGACCGCCGCGCGCATCTCAGTCGGGCTCCGGGATCATCTCGATGGCGTGCACCGGGCACTGCTCGAAGCACGCGCCGCAGCCGGTGCAGCGCTCGAGGTCGAACCGGTAGCGGCGCCCGGGACCGAGCTTGATGACCGCGTCCTCCGGGCACGCTCCCAGGCAGCCGTCGCACTCGAAGCAGTTGCCGCACGACAGGCAGCGTCCGGCTTCGAGGTGGGCCTGCTCGTCGCCAAGGCCGCCGACTATCTCGTCGAAGTCGGTGATCCGCTCGGCGGGTTCCAGTTCCGGCTGGGTGGTGCGCCGGGCGTCGCCGAAGTACCAGAGGTTCAGCTTCTCGAAGCTGGCCAGGTCGTGCTTCGGCCTGGTGATCGCGTCCCGTCCGGCAAGCCAGGCGTCGATCTGCCGGGCGGCCCGCTTGCCGTGCCCGACGCCGACCGTGACGGTTCGCTCGCTGGGGACGGCGTCGCCGCCGGCGAAGATGCCGGGAACACCAGTCATCAGGGTGCGCGGGTCGACCTTCACGACGTCGTGGTCGAAGCCGATCCCGGGGATCCGGCGCAGGAAGTCGGAGTCGGTCTCCTGGCCGAGGGCGAGGATCACGGTGTCGGCCTGCAGCTTCTCGAACCGGCCGGTGCCGGTCGCCCGGCCGGCCTCGTCGAGTTCCATGATCTCGACGGTCAGTTCTTCCTCGTCGACGCTGGAGATGGTGCGCAGCCAGTTCATGGTGACGCCTTCGCGCAGCGCGCCCTCCTTCTCCTCGGCGTGCGCCGGCATCTGCTCCTCGGTGCGCCGGGAGATGATGATCGACTCCTCGGCGCCGAGCCGGCGGGCCACCCGGGCGGCGTCCATGGCGGTGTTGCCGCCGCCGTAGACGGCCACCTTCCGTCCGATCACCGGACGCTCACCGCTGGCGACCCCGCGAAGGAAGCTCACCGCGTCGACGATCCGGGAGGCGTCGCGGCCCGGGATGTCGACCCGCCGCGACAGGTGGGCGCCGATGGCGACGAAAGCGGCGTCGAAGCCGCCCTCGGCCTGGTCGGCCAGCAGGTCGGTGACCTTGTAGTCGGTGACGATCCGCACCCCGAGGTCGACCAGTCGCTGCACCTCGGCGTCGAGCACGTCACGCGGCAGCCGGTACTCGGGGATGCCGTAGCGCATCATGCCGCCCGGCAGGCCGGAGGCGTCCCGAATCTCGACTTCGTGGCCCGCGACGGCGAGGTGGTAGGCCGCCGACAGTCCGGACGGCCCGGCGCCGACCACCAGCACCCGGCGGCCGGAGGAGAAGCGGGGCTTGACGAAGGTCCAGCCGCGCTCGATGGCCAGGTCGCCGAGGTACCGCTCAACCGAGTGGATCGACACCGCGCCGTCGAGTTCGACACGGTTGCAGGCCGGCTCGCACGGGTGGTAGCAGACCCGGCCGTGGATCGCCGGGAACGGGTTGTTGCGCACCAGTTCGCGCCACGCCGCCTCATCCTGGCCGGCCTTCACCAGCCGCAGCCACTCCTGGATGTTCTCCCCCGCCGGGCAGGCGTTGTTGCACGGCGGCAGCAGGTCGACGTAGACCGGCATCCGGGAGCGGACGGGGGCGACCCGGCCGCGCTCGGCGGCGAGATCGGGCAGCTGGGTGATATCGCGAGCCATCTGGAAACCTCTGCCTTGGCGACGTTGCGAGGCAAAATCTATCCTGACTAGGAGCCTCGCGCGGCAGCTACGGAAAACCCGCCCACCTTCGTCCCACAAGGTGATTTAGGTGATGGCGGGGGCGCGAAATCGGTGCCGCGCCGACGGTTGCGGCGCGCCGCAGGCGTGGGGGTTCCCCGCTGCCGGGGCCTCGCTAGACTGCGGCTGCGTCCTTCCCCCCGGGACGCGATCGGAGGCAGCATGGCCCCCGTCCGGCCGACCCGGCGCGGGTTCCGCCGCGCCTTGCGCGTCACCCCGCCCGCCGTCCCGCCGCCGCGCCCGGCGCAGAACGTCGAACAAGCCCGGCAGCGGCTGGCCGAGCTGTGCGCTGCCGACGACGCGAGGGTGGGGCAGAGCACCCGCACCCGCCTGTTCGAGCCCGACGGACCCGCCCGGGCCACCATCGTCGCCTGGCACGGCTTCACCAACGCGCCCAGCCAGCTGGTCGCGGTCGCGACGGCGCTGGCCGGGCAGGGGTACCGGGTGCTGGTGCCCCGCCAGCCCCGCCAGGGCTACACCGATGTGCTGAACCGGTCGCTGGCAGGGCTGACCGTGGCCGAGCTGACCGGCCACGTCAGCACCTGCATCGACATCGCCGTCGGGTTCGGCGACCCGGTGTGGGTGACCGGCCTGTCGGCCGGCGCGGTGCTCGCGGCGTGGGCGGCGGCTACCCGCCCTGAGGTGCGCCGGCTGGTGCTGCTCGCACCGCTGGTGGCGCCCAAGGGGGTTCCGCTGCCGGTGGTGCGGCTGATGGTGAAGCTCCCCGTCCTGGTGCCGCGGCTGTACTACTGGTGGGATCCCCGCAAGAAGGAGAACCTCGGGCACAGCCCGCACGCCTACCCCGGCTTCCCGCTGACCGGCCTGATGCCCTACCTCCACCTGTCCGAGGTGATGTTCGACGGCCACGCCGCCGGCCACCAGCTCGACCGGGTGGTGCTGACCAGCAACCCCGGTGACTTCGCCATCCGGCGCGACGCCGCCCGGGCGTTCGCCTCCCTCGTCTTCGCCGGGCGCAGCGACTACTACGCCGAGGCGACCCTTGACGGCGCCCTTGGCTGGTGGCACGACTTCGTCGACCCGTGGTCGCCGCACGGGGGCAGCACCGACCAGGTGGTGGCCGTGGTGCTGGCCGCCTTCGGGGTGGCCGACCCGGCAGCCGGCGGGGTGCTGGTCAGGCCGCTGGTGCAGGCCCAGCCCGGGTAGCTCAGCCGGTCACCCACAGCGGGTCGGCGCCCGGCGCCGCGAGCAGCGACTCGCCGGTGGCCAGGTCGATCACCACTGTCACCGAGTTGTCGGTGGCGCCGGAGGTGAGGTCCTCGGCGGGCGCTGCGGCGGTGAGCAGTTGCACCCAGGCGAACTGGCCGTTCGCCGACACCCCGGAGTCGAGCAGCCGGCCAAGATCGGGCGGCACTGTGGCCACCGTGGTCTCGACACCGTCGCGGGTGTGCACCAGCCGGGAGGTGATGCTCGCCATGTCGGCGACCATCGTGATGTCGTCGAACTGCTGCACCCACTGCGTCGGGGTGATCATGGTGCGCTTGCCGGCCAGCACGTCGGTGCGTCCCGCGTCACCGGGGGGTGGCAGCGCGGTGGTGGTGCCGGAGGCCAGGTCGAGCATCGCCTCGTCGGTCCCGGACAGCACGACGAGCGTCGTGGTGCCGGGCAGGAACCCGAGAAGGTACTCGTGGCTGCCCAGCGGGACCAGGCTGGCGCCCGGCTCGACGCCGGTCAGGAAGACCTGGCTGGTGTCGTCCTGCAGCACCAGCGAGCGGGTGCCGGGGATGAACGCCCAGTCGACCACCCGCAGCGGGCTGCCGGCGGCGGCGGTCACCTCGCGCGGTGCGCTGGCCAGGTCCGCCACGTCCTGCAGGAACAGCGCGCTGTCGTAGGTGCGTTCCCCGGTGGCGTCCTGGCCGCTGACCGTGTACCCGATCAGGCCGTGCTCGGCCGAGCCGCGCAGCAGCGCCAGCGAGGTGCCGGGCGGGGTCTCCAGCCGCATCACGTCCGCGTCGGGGCCCGCCGAGGCGATCAGGTCGGTCCTGATGTCGCCGGTGCGGCTGATCGCCACCACGAGGCCGGCCGCGACGGTGAACCCCTCGAGGCCGGGGGCGGCCAGGACGGTGACCGGCTCGCTGCCGTCCGGCGCGGCCCGGGTCACCCGGTCGGCGGTGCCGAACCGGGACGGGCCGCGGGTGACCAGCGAGTACACGCCGTAGGCGGGGGTGCTGAAGGTGTGCGTCCAGTCGGCGGCGATGCCGGTGTGGCGGCTGGTGACGCCGCGGACGTGGACTGTGTAGTCGGTCTGGTACGGCAGCGGGGCGGCGAACCTTAGGGTGACCCTGGTGTCGGCGGTGGTGACAGTGAACGGGACGGCGGGGGTCACCTCGACCTGGTCGGGGGTGACGTCCAGCAACGGCTGGCGGCCGGCCAGCACCAGCTGCTGGCCGCCGGCGACCACTGCCCGGTCGACAGCGATGGTCGCCTGGGACAGGTCGGGCGGGCGCCTGGCGCTCGCGACGCCGAGCGCCGCTGCCGCCACC
The DNA here is from genome assembly GCA_023437345.1 of Actinomycetes bacterium. Classification (GTDB taxonomy): domain Bacteria; phylum Actinomycetota; class Actinomycetes; order Propionibacteriales; family Propionibacteriaceae; genus Propionicimonas. Next base: position 7,854 of record JAEZGC010000305.1, on the reverse strand, counting down.
GCCAAGGTGGCGCACAGGGACAGCGCCAGCCGCCAGAAGCTGCTCGCGCTCCGACCTGCCGGCGCTCCGCTAGTAGTCATAGGGCTGCGCCGGCTGGTCGATCGGGGTGAGCACTGTGGGCTTGAGCACCACCGTGCTCGTCCCGGCCGCGGAGGTGGTCACGAAGGTGCCGGTGACTTCCAGCCAGCCGTCCACCGGGTAGCTGTCCGCCCAGTCGGCGACGGCGACCGGGATGCCCACCGGCCGGGCGTCCACAGTGCAGCAGGTGACCACGAACCGGGCCAGGTAGAGCACGTCGGGGTTGCCGTCCGGGGCGGGGGTGACGAAGCCGGACAGCGTCGCCTCGCGTCCGGCGTAGGCGACGGCGGTCGCCGGGTCGGCCAGCAGCGCCGCCCAGTCCCGCAGCGCGAACCCTGCCGGGTCTGCCCCGACCAGCGTGACGGTGTCGGTGTCGACCCCTGAGTTGAGGTCTCGCTGCTGGACGGTGGACGTGCTCAGCGTCGCCGGCGGCAGGACGAGCAGCGCCGCGACGAGGCCGAGGCCGGCGGCCGTCCGTCCGGCGACGCCCAGCCGGCGCCGCAGCGCCCCGCCCCCGCCGTGGTCGTGGTCGTCGTCGTTGTGGGCGGACGGCAGCAGCGCGTACCCGACCATCGTGGCGACCAGGGCCAGCCCTGCCACCACCGTGGTGAAGCCGAAGTAGCGGGGGTGGACGTAGAGGCCGAGCTGGCCGGTGGCGGCCAGCCACAGGATCGACACGATGCCGATCAGGCCGAGCACCAGCCCGGTCGGCGGCCGGGGCAGCCGGCGGCGGGGTTCAGAGCGCAAGGTTCATCCCCATTCCGAGCACCAGGGCGCACAGCCCGACCAGTCCCGCGATGAGCGCCAGGGCGCGGGTGGTGAAGGTGGTGCGCAGCAGCGCCAGCATCTTGATGTCGATCATCGCGCCGAAGACCAGGAAGGCGACGATCCCGCCGGGGGAGAAGGTGGCGGCGAAGGCGAGGATGAAGAAGGCGTCAACGTTCGAGCAGACCGACACCACGAAGGCGAGTGCCATCAGGACCAGCACCGACAGCACCGGGTTGCCGCCGAGTTCGACAAGCAATGCCCGTGGCACGCCGACCTGGATCGCGCCGGCCATCGCCGAGCCCGCGATCAGCGCCGGCAGCATGGTGGTGGTCTCCTGCGCGAACAGCCGGGCGCTGCGGACGGCGCGGCCCGCCGTCAGGTCGGGGCCGGTGTGGCAGCTGTCCTCGAACCGGGGGGTGAGCAGTGAGCCGGGGTCCGGGTGGCGGGAGAACACCCAGCCGACCAGGTTCGCTATCACGAAGGCGCCGAGGATCCGGCCGGCCAGGATTCCGTCCTGCCAGCCGAACGCCTGGTAGGTGGTGATGATGGTCACCGGGTTCAGGATCGGCGCGGCCAGCAGGAAGGTGAGCGCGCCTCCCACGTCCACCCCGCGCAGCATCAGCCCGCGGGCGAGCGGGACGTTGCCGCACTCGCAGACCGGGAACAGGACCCCGAGCAGGGAGAGCACCAGCCGCCGGGCGACCTGGTTGCGCGGCAGGTAGCGCTGCCAGACGCTGTCCGGCACCCACACCTGCACCAGCACCGAGATCGCGATCCCGAGGAAGACGAACGGCAGCGACTCGATGAACACGCTGGCCGACAGGGTGACGAAGTCGCGGGCGGCGTCCGGCAGCCAGGCGGTCCAGCCCGGGTCGGACAGCACCCGCAACCCGAGGAGTGCTCCTGCCGCCGCCAGCACGACGACAGCCCGCAGCGTGGCCGCCCGCGGATCGGTGCCGGGGCTTCGGGCAGGCTCGATCACCGTCAGTTCACGGCGCGTGGACAGCATGGCCTGCCTGGATGACTTGGGGAAGTTCCCAGCAGCCTAGCCTGCCGGCTCGGCGGCACCTGCCAGCGCCGGGCTCGTGTCGGCCACCCGGCGCCGCCGGACGCGCAGCGTCGTCCCGCCGTAGAGCACCCCGGCCACCACGACCGCCGACCCGACGAGTTCCAGGGCCGCCGGGCGCTCGTCCAGCAGGAGCCAGGCGGCGGTGAGTCCGACCACCGGGACGAGGAGCGAGTAGGGAGCTACCCGGCTGGCCGGGTGCCGGGCCATCAGGAAGGACCACAGCCCCGAACCGGCCAGCGTCCCGAGCACTACGGTGTAGGCCAGGCCGGCGAGCGCCAGCAACCCCGCCGGGGAGCCGAGGCCGTTGAACGAGGCCGCGATCTGCGCTGGCCCCTCGACGGCCAGCGACGCCGCCAGCATCGGGACCGGGGGCACCACGCTCATCCACAGCACGAGGTGGAGCGGGTTGGTTGGGTGCGGACCCGCGGAGGCCAGCCGGTTGCCGAGGTTGCCCAGGGCCCAGCCGAAGCCGCCGGCGACGGTGAGCAGGAAGGGCAGCAGGGCCGCGGACTCCCACCGCTGGACGCCGACAACGCACAGCCCGCCGACCGCGACGAGGATCCCCACCACCTGGCGGGCGGCCAGCCGCTCGCGCAGCAGCAGCGCACCGAGCAGGACAGTGAACGGTGCCGACGACTGCAGCACCAGCGAGGCCAGCCCGGCAGGCATGCCGATCGCCATAGCCCAGTACAGGAACAGGAACTGAAGGGTGCCGAAGCCGAGGCCGTAGAGGACCAGCCACCGAACCGGCACCTTCGGCCGGGGCACCAGGAGCAGCGTGGGGAGCGCGATCAGGGCGAACCGCAGCGCCGCCAGGAGCATCGGAGGGAAGTGCTGCAACGAGGCTGCGATGGCGAGGAAGTTCATCCCCCACAGCACCGCTACCGCGACGGCCAGCAGGCGGTGGGTGAGGGGCATGGGGTGATTCTCCCTGCTGGTCAGTGTAGGCACAATCAAGACTTTCCGTTGCGTCGTGTAGGTTCCCTACATGGACGTCCGGCACCTCCAGTTGCTGCGGGATCTCGCTGTGCACGGCTCGGTCACCGCGGTGGCGGCTGCGACGCACCGCACCCCGTCCGCGGTGTCGCAACAGTTGCGGGTCGCGCAGCGCGTGCTGGGCGCCGAGCTGACGGTGGCCGATGGCCGCGGACTGCGGCTCACCGAGGCCGGTGCGCTGCTGGCCGAATGTGCAGTCGAGGTGGACACCGCGCTGGCCAGGGCACAGGCCCGCTGGGACGCCCACCGCGGCGCCACCTCCGGGACCGTGCGGATAGCGGCGCTGCCCAGCGCCGCCACCTTCCTGCTGCCGGGCGTGCTGGCCGGGTTGGCCGGCAGCGGCGTCGAGGTAACCTGCGACGACGTCGACGTGGCCGAGCACGAGTACGCGCTGCTGGCCGCCAGCCACGACATAGTCATCGCCCACAGCCTGGCGGGTCCGACGCCGGCCGGGGCCGAACACCTGGCCACCACCCTCCTGGTGCGCGAGCCGCTCGACATCGCGATGGCGGCTACCCATCGGCTCGCCGCCAGGGCGCAGGTGGTGCCCGAGGACCTGGTGGACGAGTCCTGGGTGGCGGTGCCGCCCGGCTATCCGTTCGAGGTGGTGCTGCAGCGGATCGCAGCCCACACCGGGTGTGACCTGCGGATCAGCCAGCGGGTCCGCGACAACCGGCTGGTCGAGGCCCTGGTCGCCGGCGGGGACCAGGTGGCCGTGCTGCCCCGGTTCACCACCCCGAGCGGAACCGGCGTCGTGCTGCGTCCGCTGGTCGGGGTTGCGGCCCAGCGCTCGATAGTCGCGGTGATGCAACCCGACCGCGCCGAGCGGCTTGTCGTGCTGCGGGTGCTGAAGGCCCTGCTGGCCGCCGGCCGCCGGGCCGGGCGTTCCTGATCGCCGGTCAGCCGGCGGCGCACGACGTGCAGGTGCCGAAGAGCTCGAGCTCGTGGTCGAGCTGGCTGAACCCGTGGTCCTCGGCTATCGAACTCACCACCGCCTCGATCCCCGGCAGGGTGACCTCCACAGTCCGGCCGCAGGAGCGGCAGATCAGATGGTGGTGGTGGCCCGGCGAGCAGGTCCGGTAGGCGAGCTGGCCGTCCGGGGTGCGCAGCACGTCGAGCTCGCCGCCGGCCGCCATCGCCGCCAGCGTCCGGTAGACGGTGGCCAGCCCGACCGCCGAGCCCGTCTGGCGGAGCCGGTCGTGGATCTCCTGGCTGGTGGCGAAGCCCGCCATGGTCTCCACGATGCTGCGGATCTCGGCCCGCTGCCGGGTGCGCCGCGGCGCGACTGGTGGCTCAGTGCTCGTCATAGTGGTCCTCGTGGACGGCGTGCCGGTGGCCGTCATGGACGTAGTCGATGTGCCCGGCGTGGTCGACGGCGAGGTGGCCGCAGCCGGGGCCGTGGACGTGGGGGTGCTCCTCCGGCACCTTGCGGGAGGGAGCCGGGTCGTCGGGGGAGCCGACCTCGCGCGGGACGTCGGTGCGCCCCAGCACCAGCCGGGACACCGGCCAGCTGGCGATGAAGCCGGTGATCGCGATCACCACGATCAGCGCGCCCGGCGCGGTGTCGAGGTAGTACGAGCCGACGGTGCCGGCCACCGCCGCCACCCCCCCGAGGGTCATGGCCGCGAACAGTCCGCGCCGAAAGCCGGTGACCAGGTGGTTGGCGGTGGCGACCGGGATCACCATCAGCGCGCTGACCAGCAGCAGGCCGACGGTCCGCATCGACACGGTCACGGTGACCGCAGCGAGCGCGACCACGAGCGTGTTCAGCAGCCGCACCGGCAGCCCGATGGTGCGGGCGAAGGCCTCGTCTGCCGAGACCGCGAACAGTTGCGGCAGCAGCCCGATGCTGACCGCCAACACCACCAGCCCGAGGACCGTGATCGCCCAGAGGTCGGCGGCGCCCACCGTCAGCAGCGATCCGAACAGGTAGCCCGACAGCGCCCCGGAGCCCTGGCCGGCCAACCCGGCCAGCAGCAGCCCGCCGGACAGGCCGCCGTAGAACAGCACCGCAAGACCCACGTCGCCCTGGGTCCGGCCGGCCTCGCGCAGCAGCTCGATGCCGACGGCGCCGACCGCGCACACCACCACGGCGACCGCGAGCGGCATCGCCCCGGTCAGCATGGCAAGGCCGACCCCGGCGACCGCCAGGTGGCCGAGCCCGTCACCCAGCAGGCTGAGCCGGCGTTGCACTATGTAGGTGCCGATGGCCGGCGCGGTGACGCCGGTGATGAGCGCGGCGACCAGCGCCCGCTGCATGAACTCGAGGGTCAACCACTCCATGGCTACACCGCCTCCAGGCCGGTGACCGGGTCGGCGACCGGGGCCAGGTCTGCCACCTCGTGCCCGCCGTGGCGGTGCGCCGGGTCGGGGGTGTGGGGCGCCGTCCGGCCGTCCCGGATCATCACCGCCCGGTCCAGGACCGGCGCGAAAGGCCCGATCTCGTGCAGCACCATCACTATCGTCGCGCCGCGCTGCTTGAGGTCGGCGGCGACCGACGCGAGCAGGTCCTGGGTCGCGTGGTCGACCCCGGCCAGGGGCTCGTCCCAGACCATCAGGTCGGCGTCGCTGGCCAGCGCCCGTGCGATCAGCACCCGCTGCTGCTGGCCGCCGGACAGGCTGGTGAACCGCTGCCCGGCCCGGCCGGTCAGCGCCACCGCGTCCAGCGCCGCGGCGATCGCAGCCCGGTCGGTGGCGCTCTCGGGCAGGAAGGCGCGGCGGCGTCCGAGCCGTCCACTGGCGACCACCTCGCGGGCGGTGGCCTGCTGGACGAGGATCCCGCTGCGCTGCGGGACGTAGCCGACCCGCGCCCAGTCGCGGAACTGGCGAAGCGGCGTCCCGAACAGCTCGACGCTGCCCTGGTGGGGGATGAGGCCGAGGATGGCCCGCATCAGGGTGGTCTTGCCTGAGCCGTTGTTGCCCAGGACGGCGACCGCCTCACCGGCGGCGATCTGCAGGGTCACCTCGCGGACCACGGGGACGCCGCCGAGCAGCACGTCGAGCGCGGCGGTGCGGATCGCCGGTGGGGTGCTCACGAGCAGCCGTTCGCCAGCCGCAGCGCGGCGAGGTTGGCGCGCATCACCGCGAGGAAGTCGGTACCGGGCGACTGATCGGTAAGTCCCTCGAGCGGGTCGAGGACGGCGGTGGCGAGCCCGAGGTCCCCGGCTATCGACTGGGCGACGACGGGGGAGACCAGGGTCTCGAAGAAGATGGTGGTGACCCCGCGGTCGCGGGCGATCTGCTGCACCTCGGCGATCCGGGCCGCGGTCGGCTCCACCTCGGGTTCGAGCCCGCGGATGCCTACCTGCTCGAGGTCGTACCGGTGGGCCAGGTAGCCGAAGGCGGCGTGCGAGGTGACGAAGGCCCGCAGCCGGCAGGTCGCCAGCCCTGCCGTGTAGTCGGCGTCCAGGGCGGTGAGCTCGGCGACCAGGGCGTCGGCGTTGGCGGCGAACGTCGCGGCCTGCCCGGGACGCGCCTCGGTCAGCGCGTCGCGGACCTGCCCGACGACGGCGACGAGATTGGTCGGGTCGAGCCAGGTGTGCGGGTCGAGGGCGCCGTGGTCGTGGTCGTCAGCCTCGCCCTCGTGGTCGTGGGCGTCACCGACGGCGTCGATGAACTGCACCACGTCTGCTGCGTCGGCGACTCGGCGCACCTCGACCTGGTCGAGGGCGGCGTCCACCGCGGGCTGGAAGCCCGACTGGAGCACGACCAGGTCGGCCGAGGCCAGCAGCCCGACCTGGCGCGGGGTCAGCTCCACGTCGTGGGCCTCGGCGCCCGGCTGGGTCAGGTTCTCGACCTCGACGAGGTCGCCGCCGACCCGGTCTGCGACGAACTCGAACGGGTAGAAGGCGACGGCGACGCTGAGCGGCCGGGAGCCGTCCGGCCCGGTGGGGGCGGACGGCGAGCAGCCGGCCAGGGCGAGCCCGGCCAGCGCGACGGCCGCGGCGACGCTCCGAAAGTTCATGGGAATCATTCTCATTTGCGGCGGGCTGGGTTGTCAAAGTGAGGGGGGTGGTCCGCACTGGGCTGCCGACGCGGCAGGCTCAGGCGGAGACGAGCTCGACGGCCCGGTCGCACCGGGCGACCACCGCGGGGTCGTGGGTGATCACCAGCACCGGCTTGCCGGCGCTCTGCAGCCACAGGTCGTCGAGCAGGTCGCCGGCGGTCGCCGCGTCCAGGTGCTCGGTGGGTTCGTCAAGGACCAGCACCTGGTAGTCGCCGACCAGCACCCGGGCGAGCGCGAGCCGGCGGGCCTCGCCGCCCGACAGCGTGCTGCCGGCCTCGCCGACCAGCCGGTCCGGTGCGAGGTCCAGGCCCGCCCGCACCAGCGCCTGCGCAACGTCGGCGTCGCTGGCGTCGCGGTTGCCGATCCTGACGTTCTCGGCCACCGAGGTGGTGAAGATGTGGGCGTCCTGGGCGAGGTAGCCGATCCGGCCCGCCACCGCCACCTCGCCGGCGACCGGCGGGATCAGCCCGAGGACGGTCGCCGCGACAGTGGTCTTCCCGATCCCGCTCGGCCCGACGAGGGCGACCTTCTCCCCGGCGGCGACCGCCAGGTCGAGGCCGTCGACGACCACCGGCTCGCCGGGCCAGCCGGCCGCCAGCCCGGCCAGCCGCAGCGCTGGGGTGTCGACCCGACCCGGGTCGTTTGAGCGGTCGCCGACGCCGACCGGCGGGGCGTCCAGCACCGCCCCGACCCGGTCCAGCGCGGTCCGGGCCCTCGTCCTGGTCTGCGCCGCCTGGGTGAGGTTCGACAGGGCCTCGTGCAGCGCCAGCGGGGTGAGCACCAGGACGGCCAGCATGACGGGGGCGAGGCTGCCGTCCACCACCGGTCGCGAGCCGATCACCAGCGCGGCGACCACCGCGCTGCCGGCGGCCAGCACCTGGGCGGCCCCGGCCGCGCCGCGGACCGCGGCAGAACGCTGGGCAGCGGCGCGCAGCCG
>JAEZGC010000087.1 GCA_023437345.1 Actinomycetes bacterium | reverse complement strand
GCGCTGAACTGGAAGCCGGCAGTGATCGTGCTGTCGAGCGCGCTGATCCGGGCTACCTACCACCTCAACCAGGGCTTCGGCAGCTTCGTCGGGAACCTCGTGATGGGGCTTGCCTTCGGCTGGCTGTACCTGCGGTTCAAGCGGGTTGGCCCGCTGGTGGTGGCCCACACGCTGCTCGATATCGCCGCGTTCGTGGGCTACGCGCTGCTCGCTCCGCTGGTCGACTGGCTGTGATCGGGCGGTGATGGCCCCGGTGCCATTAGGTTGGCGTCCATGGGTCCTGACTTCGGCGGCTTCGACACCACCTTCCAGCTCATGCAGGGGCTGTTCGTCGTGGTGTTCATCATTGTCGTCGGCGGGTTCGTCGTCACCTTCGCGCGCGGCCTGCAGCAGCGGGCTCGCGACAACGCCGCCCCCGAGGTGGCCGCGAGTGCGCGGGTGGTCGACAAGCGGGCCGAGGTCTCCGGCGGCGGTACCACCCACCACGCGGGCCTGCCGGACGCCAACGGCATGATCGGCCCTCCGAGGGTCAGCTCCAGCCCGATCAGCCGAACCGACTACGTGACCTTCGAGCAGTCCAGCGGGGCGCGGTTCGAACTGCAGGTCCCCGAGCACGAGTACGGGCTGCTCGTCGTCGGCGACTCCGGCACGGTGACCATGAAGGGCAGCCGGTACCTCGGCTTTCAGCGCGAGATCCTTCGCTGACCCGCCCGCCCCGTCCCACCCGCCGTCTCGCGGAACGGTTCTCCCGTCCCACCGCCTGAGCTGCAAGAACCGTCCCCGTCGGGGAGTCTCGCCGCCGCGCCCCCCTCCGGGGCGCAGCGCGGCCCCGGGGCTAGTCTTGCGCCATGCGTGTTGGTGTGTTCGGAGCTACAGGTCAGGTCGGCGGCGTGATGCGGACGCTGCTGGCTGAGCGGAACTTCCCGGTCGACCAGATCAGGTTCTTCTCCTCAGCCCGGTCGGCGGGCTCGGCCCTGCCGTGGGGCGATGGCGAGGTGGTGGTCGAGGACACCGGCACCGCTGACTTCGCCGGCCTCGACGTCGCGCTGTTCTCCGCCGGGGCGGCGATGTCGCGCGAGTTCGCGCCGAAGGTAGCCGCCGCCGGCGCCGTTGTGGTCGACAACTCCTCGGCGTGGCGCAGCGACCCCGACGTCCCGCTGGTGGTCAGCGAGGTGAACCCCGACGACATCCTCGATCGCCCCAAGGGCATCATCGCCAACCCGAACTGCACCACGATGGCTGCGATGCCGGTGCTCAAGCCGCTGCACGACGCGGCCGGACTGACCCGGCTCGTGGTCGCCACCTACCAGGCGGTGTCCGGCTCCGGCGTCAAGGGCGTCCGTGCGCTGGCCGACCAGGCGCTGGCGATCACCGACCCGGCCCGCCTCGCGCTGGACGGGTCGGACGCGCCGGCCGCCGACCCGGCGCCCTATGTAGCCCCGATCGCCTTCAACGTGATCCCGCTGGCCGGGTCGCTGCTTGATGACGGGTGGGGCGAGACCGACGAGGAGCGCAAGCTCCGCAACGAGTCGCGCAAGATCCTGCACCTGCCTGACCTGCTGGTGGCCGGCACCTGCGTGCGGGTGCCGGTGTTCTCCGGCCACTCGCTGGCGATCCACGCCGAGTTCGCCGAGGAGATCAGCCCCACCCGGGCCACCGGTCTGCTGGCCACCGCGCCCGGTGTCGAGCTCGTTGACGTTCCGACGCCCAGGCAGGCGGCCGGGCGCAACCCGTCCTATGTCGGACGGATCCGCGCCGACCAGTCGGTGCCGGGCGGCCGCGGGCTCGTCCTGTTCGTGAGCAGCGACAACCTGCGCAAGGGGGCCGCGCTGAACGCCGTCCAGATCGCCGAACTGGTGGCCGCACGGTGACCACGCTGGGCGTGATCGGCGCCGGCGTGATGGGCGAGACCCTGATCGCGGGCCTGCTGCGGGCCGGCTGGGTGGCCGACGACATCATCACCGCCGACCGCCACTCCGCCCGGCTGGAGGAGATCCGCAACCGCCACGGGGTAGGGATCGGCGACACCTCGTCGGTGGCCGGTCGCGCCGACACCGTCGTCCTGGTGGTGAAGCCTCAAGACATCGGCGAGGTGCTGCCCCAGGTCGCCGCGGCGCTGCGGCCCGGCTCCCTTGTCGTCTCGCTGTGCGCCGGGATCACCACAGCCACTATCGAGGAGGCGCTGCCGCCCGGCACCCCTGTGGTGCGGGTGATGCCGAACACCCCTGCCCAGGTCGACGAGGGGATGGCAGCGATCTCCGCCGGCACCACAGCCACCCAGGACCATGTCGAGCACGTCATGGCGCTGCTCAGCGCGGTGGGCGAGGTGGTGGTCGTCCCGGAGAAGTACCAGGACGCGGTCACCGCGATCTCCGGCTCCGGCCCGGCCTACCTGTACTTCGTCGTCGAGGCGATGATCGACGCCGGCGTGATGCTCGGGCTGCCGCGTGACACCGCGACCACCCTCGTGGTGCAGACCATGTACGGCTCGGCGAAACTGCTGGCCGAGAGCGGCGAACACCCCACGGTGCTGAAGGAGCGGGTCACCTCCCCGGGCGGCACCACCGCTGCTGCACTGCGGGAACTGGAGAGCCACAAGGTCAAGGCGGCGTTCATCACCGCGATGGAGGCTGCCCGCGACCGGAGCCGCGCGCTGGCCAGGTCGTGACCGCGTCGCCATGGACGACGCCACCCGGCCGTTGTGGCTGACCGCCTTCCTCGACTTCCCGGCGTCCGAGTTCGACACCGGTGCGGCGTTCTGGGCGCGGGCCACCGGCTGGCCGCGCTCGCCGAGCCGGGGCGCCCTCGACGAGTTCACCAGCCTTGTTCCGCCCGACGGCGCCGACTACCTGCGGCTGCAGCGGCTCGGCACCGGCGAGACCCGGGTGCACCTCGACGTCCACGTCGCCGACCCGGAGGAGGCGGCTTTCGCCGCCCAGGAGCGCGGCGCCTCGGTGGTCCGACAGGTCGGGCCGCGGCTGGTCGTGATGACCTCCCCGGCCGGCTTCGAGTTCTGTCTGGTCGCCCAGCAGCGCGATACCGTCCCTGCCGCCACCAGGTGGCCGGACGGGCACCGCAGCCGGGTCGCCCAGCTCTGTCTCGATATCCCCGCCGAGGGCCACGCCACAGAACTGGGGTTCTGGGCAGCGACGCTGGGCGGCACGGTCTCGGGGTCGCAGCGTCCGGAGCTGGCCTGGATCGACCCGGCGGGGACCTTTCCGTTCCGGGTCGTCACCCAGCGGCTCGCGCTGGCGCAGCGGATGCGCGCCCACCTCGACATCGCCACCGACGACCTGGCGGCCGAGGTCGCCAGACTGCGCGAGGCGGGTGCTGTGGTGCGGGCGGTCCGGCCGGAGCGGACCGTGCTGGAGGCGCCCGGCGGCACCAGTGTCTGCGTCCTCGACCGCGATCCGGACGCCGTCCCGGACGCGGGGCGACGGTGAGCGGGCCTACCGGGCTGTTCGCCGGGCTGGCCACCCTCGACGTCATCCAGGTGGTCGACGGGCTGCCCGCCGCCAACCGCAAGACGACGGCGGTGCGGTCCTGGCTGGCCGCGGGCGGGCCGGCAGCGGGGGCGGCGATAGCCTTCGCGGCGCTGGGCGGCCGGGCGCGGCTGGTCACGGCGCTCGGGACGGGGTCCGCCGCCGACCTGGTGCGGGCCGACCTGGCCTCGGCCGGCGTCGAGGTGGTCGACCTGGCGCCGGACGGGTTCGAGCTGGGCCCCTCGGTGGCGCTGGTCGACGCCGGCAGCGGGGAGCGGGCGGTGGTGAGCGGCTCCGGGCAGGCCCCCGAAGTCTTGTCCGCGGTGCCCGGGCTGCCTGCGTCCGACGTGGTGCTGGTGGACGGCCATCACCCGGGCCTTGCCCTGCCGCTGGCCAGGCTGGCAGCCCGGTCGGGCACACCGGTGGTGGTGGACGCGGGTTCCCACAAGCCGGTCCTCGACCTGCTGTGGCCGCTGGTCACTGACGTGGTGTGCTCGGCCGACTACTCCCACCCGTCGGGGATCGCACCGCGGGCGTTGCTGGGGCGCGGACCCGCGCTGGTGGCGGTCAGCCACGGCGCCGAACCGCTGCAGTGGTGGACCGCGTCGGCGGCCGGCAGCGTCCCCGTCCCGGTGGTGGCAGCGGTGGACACCCTCGGCGCCGGCGACGTGCTGCACGGCGGGTATGCGTTAGCGCTGGCCGCGGGTCGCTCGCGTCCGGCGGCGCTGGAGTTCGCGGTGACCGCCGCGACGCGCCGGGTCACCAGCCTTGGACCGTTCGGGTGGCGCACCGCGCTGCGCGACCTGAGTCCTGCTGACGGCGAGGACTAGCTGTCCCGGCGGCCCGGTGGTCGCACTTGTGCGGGGTGGCCGGTGGCTGCTGCCGGGTCGGTGGTGCGGATTAGGATGGACCCTCACCCGGCCTGTCCGGGGTCCGGCCAACCGAGGGGGGTCGCCATGGCCCAGGTCCGCATCTCGACGCTCGCCGTCGACTCCGAGGGCGAACCGGTAGTGATCCTCAAACCGGTTCAGGACGCGCCCGGACACGGCCTGCTGCTGCCGATCTGGATCGGGCCGATGGAGACCGCCGCGATCCTGATCGCGATGGGCGCCACCGGGCAGCCGGCGCGGCCGCTCACCTACGACCTGCTGGTCAGCCTGCTCTCGGCCTGCGAGGCGGAGGTGGAACGGGTCGAGGTGACCGAACTCATCGAGGGCACCTTCCACGCCGCCATCACGCTGCGAACCCCGGCCGGCACCCGGATCGTGGATGCCCGCCCGTCCGACTCGATAGCGCTGGCGCTGCGGGTGGGGGCGCCGACCTTCGTCGCCGACGAGGTGCTCAACGCGGCCGGCATCCCCGACAGCGCCGAGCGCGCCGAGCAGGACCTCGCCGAGTTCGGCGAGTTCCTCGATTCCGTCGACCCGGAGGACTTCCGGAACTGACCGCCGGACCGGCCGCCGCCGCCGGGCGCCGCCCGGGATCGGCTCGGGGATCTCGGCGTCCGATGGTTTACTGAGCGGGTGCCTCGTGACCGCAACCCGATGATCGCGAGCCTGCTGTCGCTGCGCGGCAACGGGCGGGCGTGCGTCTACACCGAGCCCATGTGGGGCCTGTCGATGATGCTGGTGCTGCCCTACGCCTCGGTGTTCATGCTGGCGCTCGGGCTGCACGACCAGGAGATCGGCCTGCTGGCCACCATTGCGATGCTGTCGCAGGTGGTGTTCGGCCTGCTCAGCGGCGTCATCACCGACAAGCTCGGCCGCCGCACCACCACTGCCGTGTTCGACATCATCGCCTGGGCGATCCCGTGCCTGATCTGGGCCTTCGCGCAGAACTTCTGGTGGTTCCTGGTCGCCTCGGTGGTCAACGGCGCCTGGCAGGTCACCCAGAACTCGTGGGACTGCCTGCTGGTCGAGGACGTCGACCGCGCCGAGATCCCCAAGGTGTACTCGCTGGTGAAGGTCGCCGCCGAGTTCTCGGCGCTGTTCGCCCCGATCGCAGCCCTGCTGGTCTCCCGGCTCGGGCTCGAGCCGGCGGTGCGGATCCTGTACCTGAACGCCTTCGTGATCATGATGCTCAAGATCTGGATCCTGTACCGCTGGTCGACCGAGACCCGCACCGGCGTGCTCCGGCTGGAGCAGACCCGCGGGGTCAGCATCTGGCAGTCGCTGCGGGAGTACCGCGGTGTGCTCGGGCTGATCATCCACTCCCGCGGCACCATCTTCTCGCTGGTGATCGCCGCGATCGTGGGGGCTGTCACGCTGGTCAACGGCACCTTCTGGCAGCTGGCCATCAACCAGCGGCTCGGGGTGCCCGACGCGCTGCTGCCGTTCTTCCCGATGGTCCGTTCGGTGCTGTCGGTGATCTTCTTCTTCACGATCATCCCGCGCCTGACCCACGCCCGGCACCTCAAGTCGCCGACCGCGTGGGGCTTCGTCATCTACCTGGTCGGCCAGCTGCTGCTGGTGCTCATCCCGGAGCCTGCCGGCGAGGCGACCCTGACCACCTACTCGCTCCTTGCCGTCTGCCTGCTGCTGGACGCCTTCGGCGCCGGAATCCTGTTCATGCTGGCCGAGTCGCTGGTCGCGCTGCACGTCGATCGCAACGAGCGGTCCCGCGTGATGGCCATCCAGCGCACCTGCGTGATGCTGGTGACCGCCCCGTTCGGGTGGATCTCGGGGTGGCTGTCCGGCATGGACCGGACCTGGCCCTTCCTGCTCACCACAGCCCTGCTGGGGCTCGGCATCCTGGTCACCACGCGGTTCTGGGTGACCACCCATTCCGAGCCGGTCGGGGCCGCCGCGGCCTGACCGCGGACGCGTCCGCAACGTCCGGCGTGTCGGCTTGACGAGTTTGTTCAGAAGGTCGCGCCGCCACCCCGGGCCACACTAGGGTGGCGGATGCGTGGCGCGGGGGAGGGTCGCCACCCATCGAAAGGACAGCTACAGATGAGCGACTCGGTTGCCCCGCTGGGGTCCGTCAGGTTTCTGAAGGTCAGCGAGGTGGCCGCCATGCTGCGGGTGTCGAAGATGTCGGTCTACCGGCTCATCCATGCCGGTGAGCTCGAGGCCGTCAGGTTCGGCAGGAACTTCCGGGTTCCGGAGCAGGCCGTCAACGTCTACCTGCGTGAGTCGTTCTTCAACGCCGGCTGATTTCGCCCCCGGACACGGAGTTCAGTAGGATTCAGTGCTTGGGGCCGGACAACCGGCACCGCCGGCGGGCTGGCTGTCCAGTTCGCATCAATCAAACTTGCCGGACCAGGGCCGGCACCTGAGAGGTCTACACGTGGGTTCGGTCATCAAGAAGCGCCGCAAGAGGATGGCGAAGAAGAAGCACCGCAAGCTGCTGAAGAAGACGCGCATCCAGCGTCGCCGCGCCGGCCGCTGACCGAAGCGACGCCCGCAGTGGCAGCCCCAGAGCGGGTCATCCTGCTCGTCCGTGCGGGCTGCCACCTGTGCGTTGAGGCAGTCGCCGTGGTCGAGCGGGTCTGCGCCGCCCTCGGCGTCTCATGGCGCCAGGTCGACGTCGACACCGACCCCGCGCTGCGGACCGCCTACACCGACCACGTCCCGGTCACCCTCGTCGACGGACGCGAGCACGCCCGCTGGTTCGTCGACCCCGCCCGCCTGGCTGACGTCCTCTCCGCCGGCGGCTGATCCCGCCTGCACCGGGCCGCGCCGTCCGCGCGGGCCCGCCGGCGACAGCACCCTGCGCAACCCGGACCGGCCGTCCGGGCCGCCCTGCCTCCGTGCCACGTATTGTTGAGCCGCAGGTGTCCCCAGGCGAGGAGTTCCATGGCAGCAAGCGTCGTCCACGTCGTCCGCCATGGGCAGGTCCACAACCCCGACAGCATCCTCTACGGCCGCCTTCCCGGGTTCGGGCTGTCCGAAATCGGCCGGCAGATGGCCGAGCGGCTCGGCGAGCATTTCGCCGAGGCCGACCTGGCCTGGCTGGTCAGCTCGCCGCTGCAGCGGGCGCAGGAGACCATGGCGCCGATCGCCGCCCGGCACCCCCGGCTGGAGGTGCACCTCGACGAGCGGGTGATCGAGGCCGCCAACCACTTCGAGGGCCGCTCGTTCGGCAGGGATCGCGTCTTCCTCAAACCCAGCACCTGGTGGGCGGTGCGCAACCCGCTGCGCCCGAGTTGGGGCGAGGCCTACCTGTCGATAGCCCAGCGGATGCACGCAGCGATCCGGGACGCCGCCCGCCACGCCGAGGGCGCCGAGGCGGTCATCGTCGCCCACGAACTGCCGATCTGGATGGCCCGCCGCTCGGCCGAGAACCGCAGCCTGGTCCACGACCCGCGTCGACGGGAGGCCCGGCTGGCCAGCGTCACCAGCTTCACTGTCGAGGACGGCCGGATCACCGGCGTCAGCTACGCCGAGCCGGCCGCCGACCTGGTCCCGGCCCGGTCGTCGTGGAAGTACCGGCCGGGGGCCTGACCATGCAGCGCCGGTTCCGCAGCAGGATCGGCGCCGCCATTGCGGCGGCGCTGCTCGCCCTGACCGGCTGCGCGACCCCGTCCGCCGGAACCGGCGGCTTCGTCACCGGCGACGGCTCGATCACCGTCATCGACCCTGGCCAGCGCCGGCCGGCGCCGCAGATCACCGGCACCACCCTCGACGGCGAGGAGTGGGACAG
>JAEZGC010000044.1 GCA_023437345.1 Actinomycetes bacterium | reverse complement strand
GGCCCGCCTCACGGGCGGCGGCGACGTCGGCGGCGTTGCCGGCCAGCACCTCGGCCTCGGCGGCCAGCAGGGCATCTGCCATCGCGTGCAACGCGGCGTCCTTGGCGGCCCGGGTGAGGGTGGCGAGTTCCCGGGCAGCTGCCCGGGCCGCGGCAGCCTGTTCGGCGAAGGCGGTAGTCGGGGCGGCAACCGGCGTCAGGGTCGTCATGGCTCGCAGGATACCTGCGCGGGCCGCGGCAGCACCTCGACCGGCACAGGGCGGACGAACAGCGGCCGCAGCCCGGCCCGGCGCAACACCCACCAGACCAGGTTCACCAGCTGCAGGAGCCCGCTGATCGGCGCCGCGATCATCGTCCCCTGGTCGCCGGCCAGCAGCGCCCAGGCGAACCAGAGCGACTGGTTGACGACATTGCCGACCAGGAAGACCGGGGAGACCCCGGTGATCCGGGGTGCCCTGACCAGTTCGACGGTCTGGCCGCCGTTGGCAAGGACTGCCGGCACGAGCGCCGCCGCCCCGAAGACTGCGGCACCGGCCACCAGGTCGATGCCGATCAGCACGAGGCCACCGAGCATCCCCGGCAGCACCACCCGCAGCACCGCCAGCCGGCGGGCGCGGATCATCATCACAAGGATCGTCACGGTGCTGGCCGCGCCGAGCAGGTTGGTGACGATCATGTTGGCGGCGCCGATCAGCAGGCCGTGGGACAGCCACGCCACGTTGATCGCCAGCATCGCCTGCCACAGCAGCAGCGACAGCCCGTCGGTGCTGCGGGTCCGCACCAGTCGGACTATCTGAGGAACGGCGAGCAGCGCCGCCACGCAGGTCGCCAGCCAGCCGACGATCTCGACTCCGGGGTTCACTCAGCCTTCGCTTTCCGTACCTTGAGGATGAGGTCGTCGCGGTGGACTACCTCCCTGTCGAACTGGGGGCCGAACTCGGCGGCCAGGTCGCGGGTGCTGCGACCGATCATCGCAGGCAGCTCCGACGAGTCATAACTCACCAGTCCCCGCGCGACCACCGCGCCGGCCTCGGTGACCAGCCGGACGGGGTCACCGGCGGAGAAGCTGCCGTGCACGGCCACGATCCCGGCCGGCAGCAGGGACGCCTTGCGCTCGGTGACAGCCCGGACGGCGCCCGCGTCCAGCACGAGTTCGCCACGCGAGTGCGAGGCGTAGGCCAGCCACAGCAGGCGGCGGGCCCGGCGCTTGCCGGTCGGCTGGAACAGGGTTCCGACCGGCTCGCCGGCCAGCGCGGCGCCGACGTCAGTGGCCGCGGCCAGCACCACAGGGATCCCGGCGGCGGTGGCGATCCGCGCGGCCTGCAGCTTGGTCTCCATCCCGCCGGTGCCGATCTCGGCGCCCTTGCCTCGGGTGTCGACCTCGAGGTCGTCAAGGTTTGCCACCTCGAGGATCGGCCGGGCGCCCGGGTCGGACGGGTGGGCGGTGTACAGCGAGTCGACATCGGACAGCAGGATGAGCGCGTCAGCCCCGACCAGGTGGGCGACCAGGGCCGCCAGCCGGTCGTTGTCGCCGAACCGGATCTCGTGGGTGGCCACCGTGTCGTTCTCGTTCACGATCGGGACGACGCCCAGCTCGATCAGCCGGTTGAAGGTCCGCAGCGCGTTGCGGTAGTGGTCGTGGCGGGCGACGTCCTCGACGGTCAGCAGCACCTGGCCCACGGTCAGGCCGTGCCTGGCGAACAGGGTCCCGTAGTGGCCCACCAGCAGGCTCTGCCCCACCGACGCTGCGGCCTGCTTGCTGGCCAGGTCCCTTGGCCGCTGCTTCATCCGCAGCGGACGCATCCCGGACGCCATCGCGCCGGAGGAGACCAGCACCACGTCCTGGCCGCGGCGACGGGCCACGACCAAGGCGTCGACCAGCGACTCGAGGCGGACCGGGTCGAGGGCGCCGGACCTGTCGGTCAGCGACGACGAGCCCACCTTGACCACGATCCGGCGCGCGCCGGTGACCTGGGGCCGCGCCGCCGTGGCGGGGCGCGACCCGGACTGCTCAGTCATCCTCGTCGTCCCCCAGGCCCTCGGCGGCCAGCCGGGTCAGCTTCTCAGCCTCCCGCTCGGCGTGGTAGGCGGCGTCCCGCTCCCGGCGCCGGGCCGCGGCCGGGCGGGGGGCCGTGCGCCGCTGGTCCTCGCCGCGGCGGGACAGGATCTCGGCGCCGATCTCGATCTGCGGGGCGAAGTCGAACACCACGGGATTGTCGGCTCCGATCGCCACCGCGTCGCCGGCCTGGGCCCCCATCGCCAACAGTTCGTCCTCGATGCCGAGCCTGGCGAACCGGTCGGCGAGGTACCCGACCGCCTCGGCATTGTTGAAGTCGGTCTGGCGCACCCAGCGTTCGGGCTTGGTGCCGCGCACCCGCCAGACCTGGCCACCCTCGCCATCCCCCTGCCGGACGATGGTGAACTCGGGGCCGGCGACCGGTTCGGGGCGGATCACGATGGTGGCCGGGGTGGGCGGTGCCGCCGCGCGCCGGGCGGCGACCAGGCCGGCCAGCGCGAACGTCAGCGCGTTGAGGCCCTCGCCGGTCTTGGCCGAGACCGGGTAGACGG
>JAEZGC010000027.1 GCA_023437345.1 Actinomycetes bacterium | reverse complement strand
GCGATCACCGTCCTGGCCCGCCAGGGCTTCACCCCCACCACGATGGCCGAGGGCATCCTGCTGCAGACCTGCCCGCTCCTGACCGCCGCCCGGCGCCGCCCCGAGGTGGTGTGCGGCATCCACCAGGGCATGCTGGAGACGGCCACCGGCAGCCCGGTCACGCTGCTGCCGTTCGCCCATCCAGACGGTTGCCTGCTGAGGACCACCGGCTGAGGCCACATCGCCGGGGCGGTTGTGGGATCCTTGGGGCATGCGGCTGCTGCTGATTCGTCACGGCGAGTCGCAGAACAATCGGCTCCACGCCGACACCGGCAGCTGGGCCGGCCGCACCCCCGATCCCGACCTCACCGCGCTGGGCCGCCATCAGGCCGACCGGCTGGCCGACCACTTCGGGTCCGACCGCGTGGCGCGGCCCGACGTGATGGTCACGTCGCTGATGCGGCGGGGGGTGGCCACCGCCGCCCCGATCGCCCGCGCCCTCGACCTGCCGCTGGAGGGACACCCGCTGCTGCACGAGGTCGGCGGGGTGTTCGACGGCCCCGACGAGGGCCCGCAGGTGTCGGGAACCACCCACCCGGGCAGCCCCGCGAGCGCACTGCTGGACCTCAGCCCGCATCTCGTGCTGCCCGAGGAGGCCGACGAGGACGGCTGGCACCGCCGTCCGTTCGAGGTGCCGGCCGCGGCGTGGCAGCGGGCCTGCGAGGTGGTCGACGCCCTGCTGGAGCGGTTCGGCGACACCGACCAGCTGGTCGCGCTGGTGACCCACGCCTGGTTCAGCCAGTACCTGCTGCACGCCCTGCTGGGCTGGCAGCCCGGCCAGGATGGACGCCTGTCGGCCTGGCTGGTGATGAACAACACCGGCCACACGCTGCTGGAACTGCGCCCCGGGCCGAACTGGCCGCCGGCCCTGGTCTGGTTGAACCGGCACGACCACCTCAGCGAGTCCGAGGTCACCGGCTGACCCTGCGGCGCGAGCCACACCCAATCCCGCTGACGCGACGGCCAGGGAGCTCCTGCCGCGCCCGGTGCCTCCGCTGACGCCTTCCGCGATTTCCTCGCCTGACTACGCACCGTCAGGATCCAACATGTGTATTGCCGTGTGTTTTGTTGTTGATTTTGCTTGACGTGTGTCCGACTGAGTGGTTTTATCTACCCATCACGGGTCGGTTGCTCGCTGTAGAGCCCTCCGACTGCCACCTACGTCAAGTGAAGGAAGTCACCAATGACTACCGAGGTTACGGCGCGGACCGGGTCCGCTCGGGTAGCGGTGCAGAAGTTCGGGACCTTCCTGTCGAACATGGTCCTGCCGAACATCGGGGCCTTCATCGCCTGGGGCCTGATCACCGCCATCTTCATCAAGGTCGGCTGGATCAACCTGATCTCACCCCAGCCCGAGGACGGCTGGGTCGCCGCGCTCGGCGGCTGGGGAGCCTTCGACGGCGGGGGGATCGTCGGGCCGACCATCACCTACCTGCTGCCGATCCTGATCGGCTACACCGGCGGCAAGCTGGTCTACGACGTCCGCGGCGGCGTGGTGGGCGCGATCGCCACGATGGGCGTCATCACCGGCACCTCCATCCCGATGTTCATGGGCGCGATGATCATGGGTCCGCTGGGCGGCTGGACCATGAAGAAGATCGACTCGCTGTGGGAGCACAAGATCCGGCCCGGCTTCGAGATGCTGGTCAACAACTTCTCCGCCGGCATCTGGGGCGGCATCCTGGCGATCTTCGGCTTCTTCTTCATGAGCCCGATCGTCACCGCCATCTCGAACGCGGCCGGCGCAGCCGTCGGCTGGCTGGTCAACACCGGCCTGCTGCCGCTGACCTCAGTCCTCATCGAGCCGGCGAAGGTGCTCTTCCTCAACAACGCCATCAACCACGGCATCCTGACCCCGCTGGGCACCCAGCAGCTCGCCGAGGCCGGCAAGTCGGTGCTGTTCCTGCTGGAGGCCAACCCCGGGCCGGGTCTTGGCCTGCTGCTGGCCTACATGTTCTTCGGCAAGGGCGCCGCCCGGGCGTCGGCACCGGGTGCGGCCATCATCCACTTCCTGGGCGGCATCCACGAGATCTACTTCCCCTACGTGCTGATGAAGCCGATCCTGATCCTGGCCATGATCGCCGGCGGGATGACCGGCGTCTTCGTGAACGTGATGTTCGGCGTCGGCCTGCGCGGTCCGGCGGCCCCTGGCTCGATCATCGCGGTGTACTTCCAGACCGCCACTGACAGCTTCCTCGGGGTGACCCTCGCCGTGGTCGCCTCGGCGGCAGTCACCATGGTGGTGGCCGCGTTCCTGCTGCGGATCGGCAAGGACCGCGACGACACCGGCGACCTGGCCGCCGCGACCGCCGACATGGAGGCCCTGAAGGGCAGGAAGTCCTCGGTCGCCGGCCTGCTCGCCCCGGCCGAGGCGCTGGGAGGCCCGATCCGGACCATCGCGTTCGCCTGCGACGCGGGGATGGGCTCCTCGGCGATGGGCGCCTCCGTCCTGCGCAAGAAGATCCACGCCGCCGGCTACTCCGACGTCCAGGTTGTGAACAAGGCGATCGCCAACCTCGAGGACAGCTTCGAAGTGGTGGTCTCCCACAAGGACCTGATCGACCGGGCGCGGGAGAAGACGCCATCGGCCACCCATGTGGCTGTCGACAACTTCCTCGGCAGCCCGCGCTACGACGAGGTGGTCGAGATGGTCAAGCAGGCCAACGGGGCGCGGACTCCCAGTTAGCTCACCGTCCCAGCTGCCGGTCCGGGGGCACCCCCGGAC
>JAEZGC010000283.1 GCA_023437345.1 Actinomycetes bacterium | reverse complement strand
GGCTCGGCCTCGCCGGAGCTTGACCTTCACGTCGCGTCAACCTTTAGCGTCGGGAGCCGGGTCGATACCGGCACCCGGCCGGCCAGGCCCGCGAAGGAGGAGGACATGACGCTGCTGGAGTACCTGCGCGCCGAGCTCGCGCCGTTGATGAGGCGACGCGACAAGGTGGCGCTGCGGGCCGTCCGCGACGCCATCGGAGCCATCGAGAATGCCGAGATCAGCTACCTCGCCACGCCCGCTGTGGTGGGTGGGCAGAGCGAGTTCGTGGCGAAAGCCGTCCGCTTCGGCGACGCCGAGCGGGTGGTACGCCAACTCGACGACCCCGAGATGATGACCATCGCCCGCGACCAGGTCGAGTTCCGCCTCGAGGAGGCGGTCCGGCTGCGGACGGCAGGGCGGGTGGACCAGGCGCTCACCTTGAAGGCAGAGGCGCTGGCGCTGTCCGACCGGCTGGACGCCTACCCGTCCACCGGCACCTGAGGACCACGCCGGCCGGCGCTACGTGAACCGTGGTGCCGGCCGGCCCGTCAGGGGACAGCCGGCGGTGGCGTGACGCGGCGCACCACGTCCTCCCGCTCCGCGGGGGGCAGCGTGTCCAGCAGGTCGCGGATCTCGGCGGCGAACAGGTCGACGCGGCTGCGGGCCGGGCTGTACAGCCAGGCGCGGCCCTCGAGCTCGCGGTGCACGATGCCCTTCTTGCTGAGCCGGTCGAGCACGGTCATCACCGTGGTGTAGGCGAGGTCTCGCTGCCGGACCAGCAGGTCGTGCACGTCGCGCACGCTCATCGGGACGCGGCGTGACCACAGCAGCTCCATCACGGCGTTCTCGAGTTCGCCCAGCACCGGCATTCGGCCATGATAAGCCGGAACACCACTCATACGACACAACGTAGTAGTACTACCACCCTGTCGTGTCGCCAACCGGTCAACACGCTCCTACAGCCGGTAGTACCATGCCAAGCGTGACTGCGGAAACCCTAGCCAGATGGCAGTTCGGGATCACGACTGTCTATCACTACTTCTTCGTGCCGATCACTATCGCGCTGTCCATGCTGGTCGCCGTGCTGCAGACCATCTGGTACCGCACCGGTGAGGTGAGGTACCTCAAGCTCACCAGGTTCTTCGGCAAGCTCTTCCTGATCAACTTCGCCATGGGCGTGGTCACCGGCATCGTGCAGGAGTTCCAGTTCGGCATGAACTGGAGCGAGTACAGCAGGTTCGTCGGCGACATCTTCGGCGCCCCGCTCGCGCTGGAGGCGCTGCTGGCGTTCTTCCTCGAGTCGGTCTTCCTCGGCCTGTGGATCTTCGGCTGGGACCGGCTGCCCAAGCGCCTGCACCTGATGTGCATCTGGCTGGCCGCGATCGGGACCGCCCTGTCGGCGGTGTTCATCCTGGCTGCCAACTCGTGGATGCAGAACCCCGTCGGAGCAGTGTTCAACCCGGCCACCGACCGCGCCGAGATGACCGACCTCGGCGCCGTCCTGACCAACCCGGTGACCCTGATCACGCTGCCGCACGTCCTGTTCGGCGCCTACATGACCGCCGGCGGCCTCGTGATGGGCGTCAGCGGCTGGCACCTGGCCCGGCTGAACGCGGCCGACGCGGCCGGCAAGCACGCCGAGGACGTCAGCGCCCACCGGTTCGCCACGAAGTTCGGCGCCTGGATCCTGCTGGTCGCCTCGGTCGGCATCCTGATCACCGGCGACATCCAGGGCAAGATCATGACCGAGGTGCAGCCGATGAAGATGGCCGCCGCCGAGGCGCTGTACCGGACCGAGGGCGGCGACGGCGAGTGCGCCGACTTCTCGGTGGTGACCATCGGCACCCTCGACGGCCAGCGCGAGGTGTGGTCGTTCAAGGTGCCCTGCGTGCTCTCGTTCCTGTCCACCGGGACCTGGGACGGCCGCGTCGAGGGCATCGACGACCTGCGCGCCGACTTCGAGAACGGCCGGGTGGTGAACCCGGCGAACCCGCTGCAGGTCGAGGCCCGCGCCCGACTGGAGGCGGTGGGGATCACCGACTGGGCGCCGAACATCCCGGTCAGCTACTGGACGTTCAGGTTCATGATGGGGCTCGGGTTCCTCGGCATGGGGATCGCCGCGTTCGTCCTGTTCACGCTGCGCAAGGGCAGGCTGCCGAAGCCGGCCCGGTGGTGGACGGCGATGATGATCGCCGCCCCGCTGTCGCCGCTGTTCGCCAACTCGTTCGGCTGGATCTTCACCGAGATGGGGCGTCAGCCCTTCCTGGTGAACCATGTGCTGACCACCGCCTCCGGCGTCTCACCCGGGGTGAGCTCCTTCGAGGTGGCCACCACGATGATCCTGTTCACCCTGATCTACGGCGCGCTGGCAGTGGTCGAGGTGCGGCTGCTGCTGAAGTACATCAAGCTCGGCCTGCCCGAAGTGAGCGAGCCCACGGTCCTGACCGACGACGACGCTCCGTTGAGCTTCGCCTACTGAGGAGGCTGCCATGGACTTCACCACCTTGCAGATCGTCTGGTTCGTGCTGATCGCCGTCTTGTGGACGGGCTACCTGATCCTCGAGGGCTTCGACTACGGCGTGGCCATGCTGATCCCCGTCCTCGGCAGGACCGAGAAGGAGAAGCGCGTCATCGTCAACACCATAGGGCCGGTCTGGGACGGCAACGAGGTGTGGCTGCTGACCGCCGGCGGCGCCATGTTCGCCGCCTTCCCCGGCTGGTACGCCACCTTGTTCTCGGGGCTGTACCTGCCGCTGTTCCTGGTCCTGGTCGGCCTGATCGTGCGCGGCGTCGCCTTCGAGTACCGCTCGAAGCACCCCGAGACGGCCTGGCGCCGCAGCTTCGACACGATGGCCACGGTGGGCTCGTTCGTGGTGTCCCTGGTGCTCGGTGTCGCGTTCGCCAATTTCATCATCGGCCTGCCCGTCGAGGCGCTGCCCCCGGCCACCGCCGAGGCGACCACCACCTTGTTCAAGCTGGCCCCCGCGCCGTACCTGCTGCAACTGTTCAGCCCGTTCGGGCTGCTCGGCGGCGTGGTGCTGGTGGTGCTGTTCCTGTTCCACGGCGCGATCTACCTCACCGTGAAGACCCGCGGCGTGGTGCAGGAGCGGGCCCGGAAGTTCGCCGGGGCGGTAGGCCTGGTGGCGATCGCCGGCGGCGCGGTCTTCCTCGTGGCGCAGAACGCCCTGGTCCACCCCACCGGCTGGCTCGGCTGGGTGCTGCTCGTGGTCGCGGCCGGCGGTTTGGTGGTCGGCTGGTGGTTCGTCGGACGCGGCGGGCGGCCGGGGCTCGCCTTCACCGGGACGGCGGTGGCCACCGGTGCGGTGGCGGCCGGCATCTTCCTCACGATGTTCCCGAACCTCGGCTTCGCCAACCCCGAGGGGGCCGACCACGTCCTCAACCTGGCGACCGCAGCCTCCCAGGACTCCACCTTGTTCATCATGTTGATCGCCGCGGTGATCTTCGTCCCGATCGTGCTGGCGTACACGATCTGGACCTACTGGGTGTTCCGCCGTCCGCTGAGCGTCGACAACATCCCCGACGATGACCACGCGCCCGCGCTAGCGGGCTGATGGCGGGGCCGATAGACCCACGCCTGCTGCGGCGGGCCCGCGCCACCAGGACCTACCTGGTCGCGGGTGTCGCCGTCGGGAGCATCACCGCTGTGCTAACGCTCGGCCAGGCGTGGCTGATCTCGCACTCGGTCGCCGAGGTGTTCTACGGCGGCGGGCTCGGCTCGCTGGCGTGGGCGGCCGGCGGGCTGGCCGCCGTGTTCGGCGGCAAGGCAGTGCTGGCCTGGGCCAACGAGTGGCTGGCCCACCGGGCGTCGGCCGCAGTGAAGTCGCAGCTTCGCCGCGACATCATGGCCGCCCGGCTGGCCCGTCCGGTCGACGCCGGGCCGGGCACCGGCGGCCTGATCACCCTGGTCACCCAGGGCCTTGACGGCCTGGACGGCTACTTCGCCAAATACCTGCCGCAACTGGCGCTGGCGGTGACCGTGCCGCTGATCGTCGGCATCGCCGTCCTTGGTGCCGACCTGACCTCAGCGGTCATCCTGGCGCTCACGCTGCCGCTGATCCCGGTGTTCATGGCGCTGGTCGGCTGGACCACCGAGGCGGTCACCAAGCGCCGGTGGGCGGTCCAGACCCGGCTGGCCACCCACTTCGCCGACCTGGTCGCCGGCCTGCCCACCCTGCAGGTGTTCGGCAGGGCGCGGGCGCAGGCCGAGGGCCTGCGGCGCACCGAGACCGCGCACCGCAGCGAGACCATGCTGACATTGCGGATCTCGTTCCTGTCGGCGCTGGTGCTGGAACTCCTGGCGACGCTGTCCGTGGCGGTGATCGCGGTCACCGTCGGCTTCAGGGTGGTGTTCGGCGACCTCGACCTCGCCACCGCGCTGTTCGTCCTCATCCTCGCCCCGGAGGCCTACCTGCCGGTGCGGCAGGTCGGGGTCCACTACCACGACGCCGCCGACGGGATGGCGGCAGCCGACGCCGCCTTCGACCTGATCGAGGCCGCCGACCACGCCGAAGCCGGTGCGCCGGCCGCCGCGGCCGGCGGCGCCGGGAACGAGCCGGTGCTGCGGGTCACGGAACTGAGCCACACCTACCCGGGGGCCGGCGCCGCAGCGCTGCCCGCCACGTCGCTTGAGGTGCGCCGCGGCGAGGTGGTGGCGCTGACCGGGCCGAGCGGCAGCGGCAAGACCACCCTGCTGAACGCCGTGATGGGATTCCTCACCCCGACCAGCGGCACCGTCGCCGTCACCGGCCGGGTCGCCTGGGTCGGCCAGCAGCCCGGGCTGATCGCCGGGACGGTCGCCGACAACGTCAGGCTCGGCCACCCCGGCGCCACCGACGCCGCGGTAGCGGACGCGCTCGCTCTGGCCGGCGCCGGCCAGGTGCCGCCCGACAAGCCGATCGGCGACGAGGCCGAAGGCGTCTC
>JAEZGC010000259.1 GCA_023437345.1 Actinomycetes bacterium | reverse complement strand
CAGCGCGTCCACCCTGCCGAGTACCGCCAGGTACGAGCCGATGTAGCTCAGCAGCCGGTGGCAGTAGACATCCATCGCGAGGCGGGCCTGCTCGTCGCCCTCGTCGATCAGGTCGTTGAGGTCGCGGAAGTCGGTCACGCCGGCGAGGCCGAGCATGCCGGAGCGCTTGTTGAGCAGGTTGTCGACGTCGGCAAGGCTCATCCCGAGTTCCCTGCCCAGGAAGGCGTGCAGGCCGGGGTCCACGTCGCCGGAGCGGGTGCCCATCACCAGGCCGGCCAGCGGGGTGAGCCCCATCGAAGTCTCCACGGCGACCCCGCCGCGGACTGCGGAGATCGATGCCCCGTTGCCGAGGTGGCAGACGATCTGGTTGATCTCCTCGAGCGGCCGGTCCAGCACCTCGGCGACCTTCTTGGACACGTAGCTGTGTGAGGTGCCGTGGAAGCCGTACTTGCGGATGCCGTGCTCGGCGGCCAGTGCCGTGTCGACGGCGTAGGTGTAGGCCTCGGCGGGCAGCGTTGAGAAGAAGGCGGTGTCGAAGATGGCGACGTGCGGGATGTCCGGCAGCGCCTTTCGGGCGGCCTCGATGCCGGCGATGCCTGGCGGGTTGTGCAGCGGCGCGAGCGGGCTGAGCTCGCGCAGGCCGTCCACCACCTCGTCGGTGATCAGGGTGGTCTCGCGGAACTTCGATCCGCCGTGCACCGTGCGGTGCCCGACCGCCTTGATCTGGGCCAGGTCGGGTCCGTGGTCGTCGAAGACCTTGACCAGGTGCGCCAGCGCGCGGTCGTGGTTGGAGAAGCCCCGATCGACATGGAAGGTCTCCCCGCCGACGTGGTGGTCGAGGGTGCCCGACTCCTCACCGACCCGCTGGATGATGCCGTGCGCCACCACTTCCTCGGTGTCGGCGTCGATCACCTGGTACTTGACCGAGGACGACCCGCAGTTCAGCAGCAGGATCGGTGTGGCCATGGGCTCTGGCTCCTTCGTGGTGGGGACGGACGCGGGCGCGGTGGGAGGCCGGCCGGCTCAGGAGGCCGGCGGCACCGCCTGCGCCTGGATCGCGGTGATGGCGACTGTGTTGACTATGTCCTCGACCAGCGCGCCACGGGACAGGTCGTTGACCGCACGGTTCAGGCCCTGCAGGACGGGGCCGATCGCAATCGCATTGGCTGATCGCTGCACCGCCTTGTAGGTGTTGTTGCCGGTGTTCAGGTCGGGGAAGATGAACACCGTCGCGCGGCCGGCGACCGCCGACTCGGGCAGCTTCGTCCGGGCCACCGACGGGTCGACCGCGGCGTCGAACTGGATCGGGCCCTCCAGGGCCAGCTCGGGAGCCCGCTCCCGCACGATCTCGGTGGCCTGGCGCACCTTGTCGACGTCGGCCCCGGTCCCTGAGGTGCCGGTGGAGTAGGAGAGCATCGCCACCCGGGGCTCGATGCCGAAGTTGGCGGCGGTCTCGGCCGAGGAGATCGCGATGTCTGCCAGTTGCTCGGCGGTCGGGTTCGGGTTCACGGCGCAGTCGGCGTAGACGACCACCCGGTCGGGCAGGCACATCAGGAAGGACCCAGACACCACGCTGACTCCGGGCCGGGTCTTGATGAACTCCAGCGACGGCCGGATCGTGTTGGCGGTGGTGTTGATGGCGCCGGAGACCATGCCGTCGGCCATGCCGAGGTGCACCATCATCGTCCCGAAGTAGGACAGGTCGGCCATCTTGGCGCGGGCCTGCTCGAGGGTGACGCCCTTGTGGGCGCGCAGCCGGGCGTATTCGGCGGCGAACTGCTCAAGCAGCTTCGGCTCGGTGGGGTCGACGATCTCGACCCCGGACAGGCCAAGGCCGAGGTGGGTGGCGCGGTTCTTCACAGTCGTCGGGTCGCCCAGCAGGATCAGGTTGGCGACGCCGCGCCGGGTCAGGATGGCGGCGGACTCGAGGATCCTGTCGTCGGTGGATTCGGGCATCACAATGGTGCGCCGGTTCGACCTGGCCAGCTCCATCAACTGGTGCTCGAACATCAGCGGCGTGACGACTGTGGAGCGGTGCACCTGCAGCGCGGTCAGCAGGCGCTCGGAGTCGACGTGCTCGGAGAACAGCCGGCGTGCGATCTCGACCTTGCGCGGGCTGCCGGTGATGGCGCCCTCGAGCGGGAACAGTCGCTCGGCAGTGGTGTAGGTACCCAGGTGGGTCATCCCGATCGGCAACTCGTTCTTCACGGTGCTGACCAGCCGCAGGATCGGCTCAGGGATCGGGTAGCCGCCGACCAGGATGACGCCCGACAGGTGCGGGAACGCGCCGGAGGCGTTGGCCAGCAGCAGGCCTGGCAGCAGGTCGGTGCGGTCGCCCGGCATGATCACCGTCGAGTCGGGTTCGAGCCGGTCGAGCACGTTGGGCAGCGTCATCGCCGCCACTATGGGACGGACGGACTCGCGGCCGAGCAGTTCGGGGTTGCCCAGCACGAGGTTGGCGTCGACGGCGGCGAACTGGTCGGCGATCGTGGGGGCGGCGAGCAGGCGGTCGGACGGCAGCACCTCGACCACCACGCCCTCGATGGTCGAGAGCCTGGCGCGCACCTCGTCGAGCTGGTCGGCGTCGACGCGATTGGCGATCACCGAGATCACCTTGGCGTGGTGGGCGGTGAACTCGGCGACGCCGGCCTCGGCGGCCGCGAGGATCTCGTCGGGGGTGCGCTTGCGTCCGCTGACCACCAGCAGGACGGGGCTGTTGAGGTTGGCCGCGACCCTCGCGTTGAAGGTGAGTTCGGTGGGGGTGGTGATGTCTGTGTAGTCGGAGCCGACGATGACTACTGCGTCGAACCGCTCCCGCAGGTCGGAGTACCTGTCGACCAGCCGGGACAGCGCCTCGTTGGGGTCGTCGCGGACGTCCTCGTAGGTGACCCCTACCGCGTCCTCGTACTCCTGCTCGTTCTGCGGCTGGCTGACCAGCACCTCGAGGACCGCATCACGCCCGCCCGATTTCACTATCGGACGGAAGACCGCCACCGAGGAGACCTGGCGCTGCAGGGCGTCCATGATGCCCACAGCCACCATCGACTTGCCCGTCAGACCCTCCGGAGCGGCCACGTAGATGCTGCTTTTCACAGCCTGAATGCTATCGGCCGGGTCCGCGCCCGGTGCGGCTGCCGTCACATTCCCAGTGCTTGTCGCAGGTAGGTGAGGTCGGCCAGATGGGCCTCCAGCGGCCCCGGGGTCTCGATCACTATCGGGCAGCCCGCGCTGCCGATGGCCTCGGCCAGGCCCTCCGGGTCGCACTCGCCGCGGCCGAGGTTGGCGTGCCGGTCGGCGCCCGAATCGAAGGCGTCCCGGGAGTCGTTGGCGTGCAGCAGGTCGAGCCGACCGGTGATCGCCTTGAGCTTGTCGACCAGCCCGAGCAACTGCTCCCCGCCGGCGTGGGCGTGGCAGGTGTCGAGGCAGAACCCGACCAGGTCGGCGTTCGGCGAGCCGGCGATCGCCGTCCACAGCCTGTCGATCTTCTCCAGCCCGCGGGCCATCGAGTTGGTGCCACCGGCGGTGTTTTCGATCAGCAGCGGCACCTCGATGGTGAGCCCGTCGATGGCCTTGCGCCAGTTCTGGTAGCCGGCCGCCGGGTCGTCGCCGGCCAGGACGTGCCCGCCGTGGACGATCACGCCGGCGGCGCCGATCTCTGCGGCTGCGGTGAGTTGCTTCTGCAGGTGCTGCCGGGACGGGATCCGGATCCGGTTGTTGGTGGTGGCGACGTTGAGGACGTAGGGGGCGGGGACGAACAGCGCCACCCCGGCTGCCTGGGCGGCTGCCTTGAGGGCCGCGGCGCCGCCGGGGTAGGCCACTTTGGGGCCTTTCCAGCCCTGCGGGTCGCCGAGGAAGAACTGGCTCACCTGCGCCTGGCGGGCCGCGGCCTCGGCGATCGGGTCGGTCTGGTCGACGTGGGCACCCAGTTGCGTCA
>JAEZGC010000187.1 GCA_023437345.1 Actinomycetes bacterium | reverse complement strand
CACGCTGACCTGCGCCGAGAACCCGCTCGCCACCCGCAGCGGTGTCGCCAGCTTCAACGACTGCGCGGTGGACAAGGCCGGCACCTACCAGCTGGTCGCGTCGGCGGCCTCCCTGCCCCAGGTGCGCAGCAACCCCTTCCAGATCACTGTCGGCCCCGCCGCGCGACTGGTGTTCACCTCGGTGCCGGACACCACCCTGCAGACGATGGCCTTCGCCACCCAGCCGGCGCTGCGGATAGTCGACACGGGCGGCAACCTCACCGCTAGCACCGCCCAGGTGACCCTGTCGCTGACCGGCTCCCCGTCCGGGGTGAAGCTGACCTGCACCCAGAACCCGAGGGCGGCTTCCGCCGGGGTGGTGAGTTTCGCCGGCTGCGCCATCGACACCGGCGGCAGCTACACCCTGACCGCGAAGGCGTCGGGTCTGCCGGACGCGAAGAGCCCGGCCTTCCTCATCACCTCCCCGCCGCCCCTGGTCTGCACGAACTACAACGAGTGGTACGCGACCTTCAGCTGGACGCCGACCCCGCGGGAACCCACGACCTACACGCTGTATGTGAACGGCATCAAGGTGCGGGCGACCGGCGCTGACGGCTGGAACTCCTATGTGCAGCTCTCCCCCGACAACGTCCCGGTGTCCCAGTTCCCGGCCGGCAAGGCCACCGTCGACGTCCGTCAGGTGATCAGCGGCGGGGTCGAGAAGCCGATCGGAACCGGGACGGTCATCCTGGGGACCGCCGGCCAGCGGACCTACCTGTGCGGCTGACCGCATCTGGAGTTCGGTGCCCGAAGTTTCCCCGGCTGTGCAAGACTCGTGGCGTCCGTTTTGGGACGGTGTGATTAGAGAGTGAGACAGCACGTGTCGGTTGGTACAGCCCCGAACCCGTCTGCGACCCAGGAATTGTCCGCGGCCGTTCGACCTGCCTACGACGCCGTGTTGCGCCGCAACCCCGGCGACATCGAGTTCCACCAGGCGGTCCACGAAGTGCTCACCTCCATCGAGCCGGTGCTGTCAGAGGAACCCGGCTACCTGGAGGACGGCATCCTTGAGCGCCTTGTCGAGCCGGAGCGGCAGATCATCTTCCGGGTGCCGTGGGTCGATGACCAGGGCCGGGTCCACGTCCAGCGCGGCTACCGGGTGCAGTTCTCCTCGGTGCTTGGCCCCTACAAGGGCGGCCTGCGCTTCCACCCGACCGTCAACTCGTCGATCATCAAGTTCCTCGGCTTCGAGCAGGTGTTCAAGAACGCGCTGACCTCGCAGGGCATCGGCGGCGGCAAGGGCGGCTCCGACTTCGACCCGCACGGCCGCAGCGACGCCGAGATCATGCGCTTCTGCCAGTCGTTCATGAACGAGCTGTACCGCCACCTCGGCGAGCACACCGACGTGCCGGCCGGCGACATCGGCGTCGGCGGACGCGAGGTCGGCTACCTGTTCGGCCAGTACCGCAAGATCACCAACCGCCACGAGTCG
Organism: Actinomycetes bacterium; assembly: GCA_023437345.1. GTDB lineage: Bacteria > Actinomycetota > Actinomycetes > Propionibacteriales > Propionibacteriaceae > Propionicimonas. Next base: position 4,463 of record JAEZGC010000187.1, on the reverse strand, counting down.
GGCATGTTCACCGGCAAGGGGACCGGCTGGGGTGGCGCCGAGGTGCGCACAGAGGCCACCGGCTACGGCACCGTCTACTTCGTGCAGGACATGCTGGCCGTCCGCGGCCTGTCGGTCGAGGGCCGCCGGGTGCTGGTCTCCGGCTCCGGCAACGTCGCCATCTACGCCATCGAGAAGGCCGCCCAGCTCGGCGGACTGCCGGTGACCGCGTCCGACTCCTCGGGCTACGTGGTCGATGAGGCGGGCATCGACGTGGAACTGCTCAAGCAGGTCAAGGAGGTGGAGCGGGTCCGGATCGCCGAGTACGCCGCCCGCCGTCCGAGCGCCCGGTTCGTCCCGGGACGCCGGGTGTGGGAGGTCCCCGGAGAGATCGCGCTGCCGTGCGCGACGCAGAACGAAGTGGACGCCGCAGACGCCGAGACGCTGGTGCGCAACGGCGTGATCGCCGTCGCCGAGGGCGCCAACATGCCGTCGCTTCCCGCCGCTGTCGACGTCTTCCAGGACGCCGGCGTTCTCTTCGCGCCCGGCAAGGCGGCCAACGCCGGCGGCGTGGCCACCTCGGCGCTCGAGATGAGCCAGAACGCCTCCCGGCAGCGCTGGACCTTCGAGGACTCCGAGGCCAAGCTGCACCAGATCATGCACTCCATGCACGACGCGGCCTACGCGGCGTCCGAACGGTACGGGCACCCGGGCAACTACGTCGTCGGGGCCAACTGTGCAGCCTTCGTGAAGGTGGCCGACGCGATGATCGCCCAGGGCGTCATCTGAGCGACCACCGCGTCGGGTAGGGCGGCAGCCGGGGCGTCAGGTGGTGGTCTGGCCGCGCAGCGGGAAGCCGGCGAGCCGGTACGACTCGTCGATCAGTTCCATGATCAGTTCCGCGTTGGCCAGATCGGTCGGGAACGGGACGCCCTCCCGCACCGCCGCGGCGAACGCAGCCAGCTGGTGGGTGTAGGTCGACCGGGTGCCGTGATGCTCGACGGTGGTCTCGCCGTCGACAGTGATCTCCAGGCTGTCGTCGGCGGCGAGGTTGATGAAGTTCGGCTGCCGGATCGTGCCGCGCGTCCCGGTGACCAGGATCGAGGTGTCGGACGGGCCCTCAAGGCTCGATTCCAGCACCGCCTCGCCGCCGCCCGGCAGGCGCCCGACCACGGTGGCGGTGGCGTCCACCCGCGGATCGGCGCCCGGGTGGGTGGTCGCGCTCGCCGACACCAGTTGGAGCTGCCCGTTGAGCACCTGCGCGATGTCCTTGGCGACGTGCAGGTTGTAGCAGCCCAGATCCATCAGCGAGCCGCCGGACAGCCGCCACGACCACCGGATGTCGTCCAGGTCTGTGCAGTGGAACTTCATGTGCACCTCGACGCGGCTGATGTCCCCGATCTCGCCGGCGCCGACAAGCTCGAGCATCCGCTGATAGGTCGGGTGATAGTGGTGGTGGAAGCCCTCGAAGACGACCAGGCCGGCGGGGTTCGGCTCGGCCGAGACCAGCCGGGCCTCCTCGGCGTTGGAGGCGAACGGCTTCTCCGACAGGACGTGCTTGCCGGCGCGGAGCGCTGCCAGCGTCCAGCGGACATGGTCGCTGTTGGGGCTGGGGTTGTAGACGACCTCCACCGTCGGATCCGCCAGCAACTCCTCGTAGCTGCCGTACGCCGCGGGGATGCCGTGCCCGGCGGCGTAAGCCTCGGCCCGTCCGAGATCCCGCGCGGCGACAGCGACGATCTCGTGGCCGAGGGTGCGGGCCGGCTGGACGATCGCCCGTTCCGCGATCCGCGCCGCGCCGAGGATGCCGATTCGAAGTGGGTGCGTCATGGGATACCTCCTGGAGCGAAGCTAGCAGTCAGCGCAGGTCGCGGCGCATCAGCACCCGCGGGAAGCCGTTGATCACCGAGGTGGTGTCGGCGGCCCAGCTGAACCCGGCCCGTTCGAACAGCGCGCGGGTACCGACGTAGGCCATGGTGAGGTCGACCTTCGCGCCGCGGTTGTCGACCGGGTACCCCTCGATGGCGGGGGCGCCGTTGGCCAGGGCGAACTCGACAGCCCCCGCCAGCAGGACGTGCGAGATCCCCTTGCCGCGGTGGCCCGGCCGCACCCTGATGCACCACACCGACCACACGTCCAGCTCGTCGACGTGGGGGATCTTGCGGTTGCGGGCGAAGCTGGTGTCGGCGCGCGGGTGGACGCCCGCCCAGCCGACCGGCTCCTCGTCGTCGTAGGCGATCACCCCCGGCGGAGGATCCTCTGCGCACAGCTGACGGACGCGCTCGCCGCGGGCCGGACCGGTCAGGGCAAGCTGCTCCTTCGAGGCGAGCCGATAGCTGAGGCACCAGCAGACGCTGGCGTCGGGGCGGCGCGGGCCGACCAGGGCGGCGACGTCCTCGAACACGCTGGCGGGCCGGACGGACAACACGATCAGTGGATCCCGTGGAGGGGACGCAGGATCACCGGCACGTGGCGGAACCCGCCCAGCGGTGGGCGTTCCCGCTCGGGCGGGGTCGGACCCGGCTCGAGACGGCCCCGTCCCAGCAGGGCGCGGGTCAGCAGCCGCAACTCGAGGGTGGCCAGCGGACGGCCCGGGCAGACATGCGGGCCGATGCCGTACACCAGGTTGTTGGCGGCGTTCGACTGGGGATCGAACCGGTCCGGCTCGGGGAACACCTCCGGGTCGCGGTTGGCGGCGGTCCAGTTCAGCACCACGCGCTCACCGGCCGCGAGCGGCTGGCCGCCGACACTGGTGGCGGTGGTGGTGATCCGGCGGTTGAAGACGAACGGGTCGTCGATCCGCAGCATCTCGTCTATAGCGGCGTCCAGGTCGGCGTCGGGGGCATGGCGCAGCAGCGGCTGGTTCCTGGGGTTGACGCTCAGCCAGCGAGCGACCACGCCGGTGCACAACGCCAGCGAGCCAAGGTCGCCGCCGGTCCAGTTGCGCAGGACCGAGACCAGCACGTCCTCGCCCAGCGGCGCGCCGTCGGCGTCCCGCAGCCGCACCAGCTCGGTGGTCAGGTCGTCGGGGGCGTCCGGGCCGCGGCGCGACGCCAGCAGCGAGCGGATGATCGCATTGAACTGTTCGGCGACCGCCGCCGTTCGTGACAAGTCCCCAGAGCGGGTCGCGGCGTGGTTGTCAGCCATCCAGCCCAGCAACTGCGGCTCGATCGAGGTCGGCCAGCCCAACCACACCGACTGGGCGCGGACCGCGAATCGGGCACCCAGCCCTCCGACCGCGTCCACCGGCTCGTCCAGCGGCACCTCAGCCACCGCGTCGGCGGCCACCTGGGCCAGCCGCGGTTGGAACTCGGCCATCCGGTCGGGGCCGAAGAACGGGTCGAGCAGGGCGCGCGCGGCGCGGTGCGCGTCGCCGTCCAGCCCGTTTGGGACCTGCAGGAACCGGGACACCGCGCTGGAGTAGGTGTGCGGGTCGGTGGCCGCCGCCACCACGTCGGCGTGCCGGCACAGGACCGGTCGGCCGCTCGCGTCACGGTGCAGCGCCTCGTCGCGCATCCGGTCGTAGACCACCCGCGGGTCGGTAGTCGGCATCGGAATCCTCTGGCTAGGGAGGTTCCCCACGATGCCACGGCGGACCGGGCGGCCACCAGACGGGGAAACGGCCCCTCACCCGGCGAAACCCCCCTTCGCCGGCTCGGGGCCGTAAGCCCGCCGCGGCCACCGCCCACGGGCAGTAGCGCGGCCATGGGGTGGTCAACGGGCTGAGACGAGATTAGTGGAAATCCGTGTCCCCCGGAAGAGGGACGCCGCGGTGGGTCGCCGACCCCCCGAAGAATACGTAGTCGGTCAGCCCACGGCTGCGAGCGCGAACGGCAGAACGGCCGGCGCGCCCGCGCGCCGCAGCGCCCTCGCGGCGACGGTCATCGTCCAGCGCGAGTCGACCAGGTCGTCGACCAGCAGCAGCGGGCCGTCCAGGCCGGCCAGCTCCCGCTCCAGCTCAGGCGGGACGGCGAACCGCGTCCACAGGTCGCGCACCCGATACGCCGAGTTCACCGCCCGGCTGAGCGGCCGGGCATCGGGGGCTAGCGCGAGCGGGCCCAGCAGACGGAGGCGTCCGGCGGTGGCGATGCCGCCGGCCAGCGGCTCCACGAGGGTCGGCCGGGTGAGGCTCGGCAGCCACGCCACCGCCACCGGACGCTCCTGCCAGGGCCACTCGCGCAGCACCTGCAGGCAGGCGGCGACCAGCGGCGCCGGGACGGCCCCGTCGACAGGATTACCGTCGGTGTCGGCGGCGAACAGGGCGCGCAGGTCATTGCCCCAGCCGAGGTCGGACAGCCGGGCCACCACCCGGCCCGGCTCGGACTGCTCCTCGGGTGGGATCCGTCCGCGCACGGCGGCGCCGTCGCTGGTCACGCCGAGCCGGTCGAGACCGGTGGGCCACTGCAACCGGGGCTCGACAGGAACCCCGACCCGTTCGAGCTCCTGCTGGGCCGCGCCCCCCCCCCCCGCCCCCCCGCCCGAGG
>JAEZGC010000180.1 GCA_023437345.1 Actinomycetes bacterium | reverse complement strand
GCCGAGACCCGGCCGCGGCGGCGTCCATCTGGTCGCCGGCCTACCGCACCCGCACCGCCGCGTTGTGGGCGGTGTGGTTCCTGATCAACCTCAGCTGCTACGGCGCGTTCATCTGGATCCCGACGCTGCTGGTCAACCGCGGCTTCCCGCTGGTGCAGTCGCTGGAGTTCACCCTGCTCATCACGCTGGCCCAGCTGCCGGGCTACGCCGTGGCAGCCTGGCTGATCGAGGTGTGGGGCCGACGGGTGACCCTTGCGGTGTTCCTGGTCGGCTCGGCGATCGCCGCACCGCTGTTCGGCATCGCCCAGGGGCCGGCCATGATCATCGCCGCCGGCTGCGCGCTGTCCTTCTTCAATCTCGGCGCATGGGGCGCGCTGTACGCGGTCGGTCCCGAGCTGTATCCCACGAAGGTGCGCGGCACCGGGACCGGCGCCGCCGCGGCGTTCGGCAGGATCGCGTCGGTGCTGGCCCCGCTGAGCGTCCCGATCCTGCTGGGAGCCGGGGGGGAGGCCCTGGTGTTCAGCGTCTTCGGGGCGGCCTTCGTGCTGGCCGCCGGAGCAGCGCTGCTGCTGCCGGACGTGACCGGTCAGGCGCTGGACCGGCGCGAGCCTCCGCCGACCGTCCCGTGAGCGGTAACATCACCCTGACACCACACCCCGGCCGGGGTCTGGGCGGGAGGGGGAGACCTCGATGACGGTCCGCAGACCGAAGCGGAAACCGAGCATGTACGACGTCGCTGCGTTGGCCGGCGTTTCCCACCAGACGGTCTCCCGAGTGCTCAACAACCACCCCAGCATCCGCGAATCCACCCGCGAAAAGGTGCTTCGCGCCATCGAGGAGGTGCGCTACACCCCGAACTCGATAGCCAGGGCGCTGGCCACCAACCGGTCACACCGGATCGGCGCCCTGGTAGACACCCCCGTCCACTACGGCCCGAACAGCACATTGCGCGGCTTCGACGAGGCTGCCCGCGCGCTCGGCTACACGGTGGACGCGATCACCGTCTCCGACTCCTCCCGACAGACCGCCGAGGAGGGTGTCGAGCACCTGCTGGCCCACGGCGTCGAGGGCTTGTGCGTGATCGCCCCCCGGTTGTCGTCGGAGGACTCGGTCCGGGCAGCGATCCGCGAGGTCCCTGTGGTCGTGGTGACCGCGGAGGCGACGACCGGACGCCTCACCGCGGCCGTCGACCAGCGCGCCGGGGCGCGGCTGGTGGTCCAGCACCTTGTGGACCTCGGCCACCGCGAGATCCGCCACGTGGCCGGACCGCGGGACTGGCTGGACGCCCGCGCCCGCGAGGCGGAGTGGCAGACCGTACTGGTCGAGTCCGGCCTGCCCGTCCGGGAAGCTGTCGAGGGCGACTGGACCGCCGACTTCGGCTACCGCTACGCCAGCGAATCGCCCGAGGTGGACGGCGCCACGGCGATCTTCGCCGCCAACGACCAGATGGCGCTCGGCATCCTGCACGGGCTGCACGCCCGAGGCCTGCGGGTGCCCGATGACATCAGCGTGGTCGGCTACGACGACATCCCGGAGTCGCGCCACTTCCTGCCGCCGCTGACCACTGTCCGGCAGGACTTCCACGCCCTGGGCAGGCTCAGCGTGACGCTGCTCATCGCTGCCCTGCAGGGCGACGTCGCGCCACGCAGCGGGATGATCCCGCCAGAGCTGGTGGTGCGCGAGTCGACGGCGCGACCACGGTAGCCCCGTTTCGGGTCATCGCCGTGGGATTCTCGGCCGGCATTCCCACCTGACGTGGTGTGAGCGATAACATGGCTGCTCAGACGCCGGCTCGTCCGGTGCCACGCGAGGAGGCGACACCATGGCCCAGTTCCCGGCCGACCTGCAGCAGCGCATCGACACGGTTCGCGCCGAGGTTGCCGCCCTGCACGCCGAGCTGGTCCGCTACGGGCTGGTGGTGTGGACGGCCGGCAATGTCTCGGGCCGGGTCCCGGACTCCGACCTGTTCGTGATCAAGCCGTCCGGGGTCTCCTACGACGACCTCGCCCCGGCGAACATGATCGTGTGCGACCTCGACGGCGCCGCGATCCCCGGCACCCCGGGCAGCCAGCGGTCGCCGTCCAGCGACACCGCCGCCCACGCCTACGTCTACCGCCACATGCCCGAGGTCGGCGGCGTGGTGCACACCCACTCCGACTACGCCACGGCCTGGGCGGCGCGCCGCGAACCGATCCCGTGCGTGCTGACCATGATCGCCGACGAGTTCGGCGGCGAGATCCCGGTCGGCCCGTTCGCGCTGATCGGGGACGACTCGATAGGCCGCGGCATTGTCGAGACGCTGAGCACCTCGCGCTCACCCGCCGTGCTGATGGCCAACCACGGGCCGTTCACGATCGGCAAGGACGCCCGCGCCGCCGTGAAGGCGGCGGTCATGCTGGAGGACGTCGCGCGTACCGTCCACATCTCGCGGCAGCTGGGTGATCCGGTCCCGATCGCCAGGTCCGACATCGACTGCCTGTTCAACCGCTACCAGAACGTCTACGGCCAGGTCACCGACGACCTCCCCGCAACACCCGAGAAGGAGCAGTAATGACCCGTTCCCCGTTGTCCACCTCGCTTGACGACTACGAGGTGTGGTTCGTCACCGGGAGCCAGTCGCTGTACGGGGAGGAGACCCTGCGCCAGGTCGCCGAGCAGTCCCGCGCGGTGGCCGACGGCCTGGCCGGCCTGCCGGTGAAGGTGGTCTGGAAGCCCGTCCTGATCGACACCGACGGGATCCGCCGGTTGGCCCTTGAGGTGAACGCCCGTGACGACGTGATCGGCGTGGTCGCCTGGATGCACACCTTCAGCCCGGCGAAGATGTGGATCTCCGGCCTTGACGGGTTGCGCAAGCCGCTGCTGCACCTGCACACCCAGGCCAATGTGGACCTGCCGTGGGACGATATCGACTTCGACTTCATGAACCTGAACCAGGCCGCCCACGGCGACCGCGAGTTCGGCTACATCCAGACCCGGCTCGGCGTGGCCCGCAAGACCGTGGTCGGTCACGTGTCCAACCCCGACGTGCGCCCCCAGGTCGAGGACTGGCAGCGCGCCGCGGCCGGCTGGCAGGCCGCCAGGACGCTGAAGCTGGCCCGGTTCGGCGACAACATGCGCTACGTGGCGGTCACCGAGGGCGACAAGACCGAGGCCGAGCTCCGGCTCGGCGTCCAGGTCAACACCTGGGGGGTCAACGAACTCGCCGCGGCGGTCGCGCAGGCGGCCGACGCCAACATCGACGCCCTGGTGGAGGAGTACCGCGAGCTGTACGACGTCGCTCCGGAGCTGCTGCCGGGCGGCGAGCGGCACCAGTCGCTGCGCGACGGCGCCGCCATTGAGCTGGGACTGCGCTCCTTCCTCGAGGAGGGCGGCTTCGGCGCCTTCACCACCACCTTCGAGGACCTCGGCGAGCTCACCCAGCTGCCGGGCCTTGCCGTCCAGCGGCTGATGGCCGAGGGCTACGGCTTCGGCGCCGAGGGCGACTGGAAGACAGCGATCCTGGTCCGGGTCGCCAACGTGATGGGTGCCGGCCTGCCCGGCGGGGCGAGCCTGATGGAGGATTACACCTACGACCTGGCGCCCGGACGCGAACTCATCCTTGGCGCGCACATGCTGGAGGTGGCGCCGTCGCTGACCACCGCCCGGCCGCGGCTGGAGGTCCACCCGCTCGGGATCGGCGGCAAGGCCGACCCGGTGCGCCTGGTGTTCACCGCTGACGCCGGCCCCGCCCTCGTCGTCGCGATGTCGGACGTCCGCGACCGGTTCCGGCTGGTCGCCAACGTCGTGGAGAACGTCACCCCGCCGGACCTGCCCAAGCTGCCGGTCGGCCGCGCGGTGTGGCGTCCGGCCCCCGACTTCGCCACCAGCGCGGCGTGCTGGCTCTCGGCCGGCGCGGCTCACCACACGGTGATGACGACGGCGGTGGGCATCGAGGTGTTCCGCGACTTCGCCCAGATCGCCGGCATCGAGCTGCTCGAGATCGACGCCGACACGACGGTGCGCGGCTTCCAGCGGGAACTGCGCTGGAACCAGGCCTACTACCGGCTGGCGCAGGGACTGTAGCGGCCCCGGCCGGATGCCTTGCGGCGTCCGGCACACTGGGGGAA